>NZ_JBNCAT010000029.1:0-36609 GCF_049808495.1 Acinetobacter sp. G11 | reverse complement strand
TATATTGTTACTTAGACAGGTAGGACATTTGATTTGTAGCGTTATTTTCATACCTCTATTTTATCAAAAGCCATATTGTTTTTTTCAGCATACTTTTTGAAACACCACCTAGATTTCATTTGAAACCTTGTGCCATTGGACTCAAATCTCAGAATGATAAACTGCAATGCGTTACACAGCTTGACTCTTGGCAGAAAAAACGTCATTTCTCACAGTTTTTTAACCTGCTAAAAGTACAGCTAAAACCATAAAACTGAATTGAAAAATGGGATCCATCATGGCGAATAAATTCGAATTCAACATTCGTGTATATATTGAAGACACCGATGCAGGTGGCATTGTCTATCATGCTAACCATATTCGTTTTATGGAACGTACGCGTACTGAATGGTTACGTGCGGCAGGTGTTGAACATTACTGGCACCAAAAAGATTATCACTTTGTGGTCCATAAAATTAACGTAAAATATGCACGCCCTATCCTGATGGATGACCTGATTACTGTTACCGCGAGTGTAGTTTCGTGTAAAGCGACATCATTTGTATTGCAACAGAATATTTATCGTGGTGAAATCATGCTTGCATCTGGTGAAGTCGAATTGGCATGTATCAGTGTCGACGGCATGCGTCCAACACGACTTCCTGAGGAAATCCGTTCACTAATTCTGAAAGAGTTAGGACAAGACTAAAAAATTTATTGGCACATTGTAACTATGGCAACACAACTAGAATCTTCGCTACACGTATCAGATCTTATTTTACAAGCAAGTCCTGTCGTTCAACTGGTAATGCTGCTGCTCCTTCTGGCATCACTATATAGTTGGTATCTGATTGCCAAGTTACATATGAGTTATAAAAAAGCCCAGGCCGAAGATCAACACTTTCAAAAAATCTTCTGGTCGGGCGCCGAATTAAACACCCTGTATAACAATGCCCAGCTCAATTCCAAACGTGTCGGTCTGGAAGATATCTTTTATCAGGGCCTGGGTGAATTTTTAAAACTCAAAAAACGCAATGCGCCTGCCCAGCAAAGCATTGAAGGCACAGAACGCCTTTTACGCGTTGGCTTGAGCCGTGATCAAGGCAATCTGGAGCAGGGTTTGGGTGCGTTGGCGAGCATTGGTTCCGTTGCTCCTTATGTCGGACTGTTCGGTACGGTTTGGGGCATCATGAATGCCTTTATTGGCCTGGCAGATGTCGATCAGGTGACGCTGGCCACTGTTGCTCCGGGTATTGCCGAGGCACTGATTGCAACTGCAATTGGCCTGTTTGCCGCCATTCCTGCCGTTTTGGCCTTTAACCATTACACTGCAAAAGGTGAAGCAGTTTATTCAGACCGTGCTTTATTTGCTGAAGAAATGGTGGCGCTATTACAACGTCAAACTGTGGATTCTGCACAGGAAAATGACTGATGGCGATTCAACGTTCCGGACGCTTTGAGCGTATCAAAAAACCGTTAAAAAGCGACATGAATGTCGTGCCTTATATTGATGTCATGCTGGTACTTCTGGTGATTTTTATGGTCACTGCCCCCATGATTACGACCGGTGTAAAAGTTGATTTGCCTCAAGCCAATGGCACACCCATGCAGGCCGAAGACCGCCCTGCCATTGTTACGCTTGAAACGGATGGCACCATTAAACTTGAAGACAAATCACATAATAATAATGTACTTACACTGGACGAATTAAAAGCGGTACTGACTGAATCACAACAACAAGCTTCAGCACAGAAAAAGCAGATGAGTGTACTGATTAACGGCAGTGAATCTCGTCCTTATGGTGAAGTCATGAAACTCATGTCTGCCTTACAGGATGCAGGATTAACTCAAGTAGGTTTACTGACTGAGCCATTAAAATAATTTATGAAAGATTTCACAAAGCCACAATCTAAAGAAAAAACGATTGCGCTTGGATTTACCATCGGTGTCCATGTGGTGGCATTGACTGGCTTACTTTTTTTAGGCATGAGTAAACCACCTGAGCCTCCTAAAAAGATCACGACGGTTTTAGTTAAACCTGAAGATTTAAAACCTGTGACACGTGAAGTCACAGAGTTTGATGAAACAGCCCACCAAAATGTCGCCGAGCAAATTACCCAAACGGCTGAACCAAGTGTGGAACCGGCTCCGGTGATTCCAGTAGCGCCCCCTACTCCAGCGCAAGTAAAACCTGATACTGATAAAGCCGCACAGCAAGCCAAGGCGGCTGCCGAAGCGATGCAAAAAGCTGAACAACAAGCCGCTGAAAATGCAAAAGTCGCTGCAGCCAACAAACTAAAAGCTCAAGCAGAGGCTGCTGAAAAAGCCAAAGCTGATGCGGCAAATAAAGCCAAGACAGAGGCAGCTGCCAAAGCAGAAGCTGATGCCAAACGCAAAATAGATCAGGCTGAACGTGCAAAAGCAGAAAAAGTAAAAGCGGATGCATTAAGAAAAGCGGAAGCGGATAAACAGCGCGCTGAAGCCGCTGCTAAAGCTAAAATAGATGCAGCGAATAAAGCCAAGGCAGATGCAGCTGCGAAAGCAAAAACTGATGCTGCAAATAAAGCCAAGGCTGACGCCGCCGCAAAAGCAAAAGCTGAGGCCACTGCAAAAGCTAAAGCCGATGCCGCTAACAAAGCCAAGGCTGATGCTGCTGCAAAGGCGAAAGCAGATGCAGCGAATAAAGCCAAAGTCGATGCCGCTGCAAAAGCGAAAGCAGATACGGCTAACAAAGCCAAGGCTGATGCCGCTGCAAAGGCGAAAGCAGATGCGGAAGCGCGTGAACGTGCCGCGGAAGAAGCCAAGGCATCAGCTGCTAAACAGGCTGCAGAAGAAGCGGCAACCAAAAAGGCTGAAGCAAAGAAAATTGCCTCAACTGCAAAACGTGATTTTGAAAATAAAATCAAGCGTGCATGGGATATTCCAAGTGGCTCATCAGGTCAAAAAGCTACTGCCCGTGTGACTTTAAGTGATAGCGGTTCGGTTCAATCCGTAATTGTCAACTCGAGTGACCCTGATATGAAAGCCAGCGTAGAAGCCGCAGTTCGGGCAGCTGCACCTTATCCTATGCCATCCGATCCAGATGCACGACGTGAAGCAAGAACCTTTACTTCGAGCTTTACGGCGAAATAGTATAAAAAGCCACATCAAATTTTGATTGATGTGGCTTTTTTTGACATTTAAACTGGACAGCCGATAAAACAGATAAAATTTTATTCACTTTTCACAGTCTTATAACAGTTTAGTCATCATGATGTGCTTTCAATCATTCAAAATCATGCCATTATGTGACACAAGCAAATTCACAATAATTTATATCTTTTAGAGTACGTAGCAGATGATGGAAATGACGCGTAAACATCTACTTTGCCTGACCATTTTGACCGCTTTAAGCCCGGTATTAGCCACCCAATCCCATGCTCAGTTACATCTGGAGATTGCCAAGGCCCCTGAAGAAGCGCCAAAAATTGCCATTATTCCATTTAATAATGATCAAAGTATTTATCCAATTGTCGAAAACGACCTGAACCGTTCCGGCAAATTTTCCAGTGCTTCCAAAAATCTTCCTGCAACAGCAAGCATGAATGCTCCAAATGCAGAAGCATGGAAATCTGCCGGTGTTCCGTATGTGGTGACAGGAACAGTGAAAACCACGGACAATGGCAGTTTTGAAGTTCATTATCAGCTCTATGATGTAGAAAAACAGCAATACCTGTTAAATGAATTATTGACTGTACCTGCTTCACGTATTCGTCAAGCCGGCCACATGATCAGTGATGCCATTTATCAGGCATTAACCGGTATTCCAGGCGATTTTAGCGGTCGTATCGCCTATGTACTGCGTAACCCTGCCACCCCGGAACAGCGCTATACCCTGCAAATTGCCGATACCGATGGTGAACAGCCGAAAACCATTCTGACTTCCCGTGATCCTATCCTGTCACCGGCCTGGACCCCAGACGCGAAAAAAATTGCGTACGTTTCATTTGAAACCAAACGTCCGGCCATTTACGTACAGGACCTGGCTACAGGGAAACGTGAAAAACTGGCCAGTTTCCGTGGGCTGAATGGTGCACCGAGCTTCTCACCAGATGGCAAAAACATGTTGTTTACGGCTTCCATGCATGGCAATCCTGAAATCTATCAAATGAACCTGGATACGCGTGAACTACAGCGCATGACCAGTGACAGTGCCATTGATACCGAAGCGCGTTATGCTCCTGACGGCAAATCCTTTATTTTCACCTCTGACCGCGGTGGCTCAGCACAGATTTATAGCTATAATTTTGCCAATAGTACAAGTAAGCGTCTGACCTTCCGGGGTGCATTTAATGCCCGTGGTACATTAAGTACTGATGGCAAAAAAATTGCTTTGGTCCATCGTCCAAGTGGCAGCAATTACAAAGTTGCCATTCAGGACATCAACACCGGTATTACCAACATTCTTACCCCGACCAGCCTGGATGAGTCACCAAGTTTCTCTCCAAATGGTCAAATGGTGGTCTATGCAACCCGTGAAGGAAATCGAGGCTTATTGTCCATCATGTCACTGGATGGCCGTTTCCGCATGAACTTGCCAAGTGAACAGGGCGAAGTTCGCGAACCGGCTTGGGCACCAAAATAACAATTTAATTTTATTAATCTAAAGTAATGATAATCATGGAGATAAAGATGAAAGCAGTTCAATTATTGGTACTTCCTGTGCTTGCAACGGCATTGGTGATGACTGGATGTGCCAGCCGCAAGCCTGCTGCTGAAATTCAGGCAGGACAAAATCCGAGTGAGGCCACTAGCGTCAGTACTGAAGGTCTAAGTGAAGATGCAGCCTTGAATGCACAGAACCTGGCAGGTGCATCATCTAAAGGTGTCACTGCTGCGAACAAGGCGTTCTTGGCCAAGCGTGTGGTTCACTTTGACTATGACAGCAGTGAACTTTCAAATGAAGACTATCAAACCCTTCAGGCACATGCCCAATTTCTTGTCGCCAATGCCAATTCAAAAGTTGCTTTGACCGGTCATACCGATGAACGTGGTACCCGTGAATACAACATGGCTTTGGGTGAACGCCGTGCCAAAGCTGTAGAAAGTTTCCTGCTGACTAACGGTGTTGCTGCAACCCAATTGGAAGCCGTGAGCTATGGTAAGGAAATGCCGATTAATCCAGGTCATGACGAAAATGCATGGAAAGAAAACCGCCGCGTAGAAATTAACTACGAAGCCGTTCCCCCTCTATTAAAATAAGGGTTCCAATAAAAAAGCGCTCAATCTTGAGCGCTTTTTTTAAGCTTTCTCAGATGCTTGAGAGGCTTCTTGCGGATGCTGCATGGATTCAATCAGATCATGCTTGTTGAATTTTTTGTATTCAGGTTTAGCTTCATATGCTTTCCACGCTTCTTTCACTTTTTCGGCAGAAATATCATCTAAACTCATAGCTTCATTTGGCGTTGGAGTCGCATCAAACTTTTGCGTTGTCATAATTATGCTCCTATCACGTTTTCCATAACCTATAGACCCCAACATAGCATTTTCCACAGAACTTACAAGAGTAAAATCGCGACAAATAGTCGAGTTTAATTGTTCTTTTGCCGCGTTCTCATCTAAAATAGCTGCCCATATTCTTTTGATAATTTTTTATCATTTTCTAATTGGAGCTTTCCTGTCATGTCATACCTCACCCTTTCCCAGTATTTACAACAACAAAACGGGAATCTTACACCTGAATTGGCTCAAGTTATTGAAACAATTGGCAATACATGTAAAGACATCGATCAATTATTGCAAAAAGGTGCTTTGGCTGGTGTTTTAGGGAGTGCACAACACGAAAACGTTCAGGGTGAAGAACAAAAGAAACTTGATATTATTTCAAATGATTATTTAATTGATGCCCTAAAAGTCCATCCACACGTGGGTGGTCTGGCTTCTGAAGAATTGGACGAATTCACTCCAGCTCAAGAAAATGGCAAGTATCTGGTATTGTTTGATCCTCTTGATGGTTCTAGCAACATTGATATCAACATGTGTGTCGGGACTATTTTCTCGATTCTTCCAGCAAAACATGCGCTAACCCAGGCAGAAGATTTCTTGCAGGCAGGTACCAACCAGGTCGCAGCAGGTTATGTTCTTTATGGTCCATCCACCATGATGGCGCTGACTGTAGGTGCGGGTGTGGTATTCTTTACTTTCGACCCAGAATCTAAAGAATTTTTGCTGACTTCTGAAAATATTCAGGTTGCCGCAGATACCAAAGAATATGCGATCAATGCATCGAATCAACGTCATTGGGAAGCACCGGTAAAACGTTATATCGACGAGTTGCTTGCAGGTAAAACAGGCCCGCGTGAAAAAGACTTCAACATGCGTTGGGTGGCGTGTATGGTGGGTGATATCCACCGTATTCTTTGCCGTAGCGGTATCTTTATGTACCCATATGACACTAAAGACCCGAAAAAAGCCGGTCGTCTACGTTTAATGTATGAAGCCAACCCTATGAGTATGCTGATGGAACAGGCAGGTGGCGCTTCAACAACGGGGCGTGTACGTATTCTGGACATCCAGCCGACTGAACTTCACCAACGTGTTCCTGTTGTGATTGGTTCTAAAAACGAAGTTGACCTCGTAACTGGCTATCATAATTAATTTTTTATAGCGGAAGTAAGTCCTCATGACTTGCTTCCGTGGATTTATTCTCCCATGCCGACTATTTTTCTAGAATCAAAAGATAATCCCAAAATTAAACACTTGCGTGGCTTAATTGAGCAAAATTCATATCGTAAAAAACAAGGTCAAACCGTACTTGAAGGTACCCATTTGTGTCTGGCCTGGTTAGCTGAAGATAGAAAAATCAAATCTATTTTTACCACCGAACAGGCTTTAAGCCATCCTGACTTCGACCGTATTGCCGAGCAATACCAGGGTGCAGTCTTTGTTATTAGTGAATCCCTGTATAAGGATTTGAGTACGCTCGGTACCACACTGGCTTGTCTTGCCATCGTCGATTTACCCAGCTCCCGAAATGCACTCGATTTCACAGCAGACACCTTGATTCTGGAAAATATTCAGGATCCGGGCAATGTCGGTACATTACTCCGCTCTGCCGCCGCCGCCGGTATTCACCAAATTGTCTGCACCAAAGGTTCAGCTTCACTCTGGTCGCCACGGGTACTCCGTGCAGGAATGGGTGCACATTTTTCCTTGCATACTTATGAAAATGTGGCGCTGGAAGATATTTTGTCTCAATTCAAGATTCCGGTATACGTAACCAGTTCACATGAATCAGAAAGTTTGTATACGAAAGATTTGACCCAAGCCTGTGTCTGGATTTTAGGCAACGAAGGCCAAGGTGTTTCTGAATATGCGCTTGCACATGCACAGGCGGTTTCAATTCCCCAGCCGGGCGGACAGGAATCGTTAAACGTTGCCATCGCCGGTTCAGTCTGTTTCTTCGAGATGGTTCGCCAGCGTTTATAAACTGCTCTTTCGTTACTTTATTTTAAACATCCCTGGTGGATGTTTAAAAATAGACTACACTAGAAAAATAATATTATTTTTGTCAACCAAACCATTATTTCCAACGTTATTTGATCATGAAATTGGAAATAATGGTGGGTATCCAATGACAGGATTTTCCATCTCTATGGATTCAGCACCGAAACAGTCTCAGTCGGAAAATTTAAGTACTTTGAAGAGTACGGCTGAACAACGCCTGAAGATTTTTATGCAGGATGTGACTGGACGTGCCCTGGTCATGATGGAAAGTGCGACCCAAGGTCAACAAGGCATTGCGATGGATTTGGTACAGGAAGCATTTATTTCCTTGCACAAAGCCTATGCCGATAAATCGACTGATGAATGGTATCCCCTGTTTTATACCATCTTAAACCATAAACTGCAGGACTGGCGCAGAAAGGAAGCCCGTCGGGCGCAACCTTTTTCTTTTTTCAAGAAAGTTAGTCTGGATGATGATGATATTGAGCTGAATGATATTGTCGATGAAAACACTCCCAGTCCCTTCGATTTTCTTGATCAAGCCGTGACGGCCGAAGAAATAAAAGAAGCCATCGCTCAGCTTCCTGTTCGCCAGCAACAAGCCTTTATGCTTCGTGCCTGGGAAGGTTTTGATACACACACGACGGCACAAATCATGCAGTGCAGTGAAGGTAGTGTAAAAACTCATTATCACCGTGCTATTCAAGGTCTCCGGGCTGCTTTAGCACATTTGAATCCATATCGTGGAGGGTCATCCGAATGAAACAAGATGATTTCTTAAAACAAGTTACTTCCAAACTCGATGGGCTCGCACAACATCACCAAGCTAAACCTGTGGTGATGAATCACGTGATCGAAGAAATTCAAGCACGGGAAACATCCCGTTATGGTCTTTGGAAAATGTCAGGTTTTGCTCTTGCTGCAGCCATAGCTGGATTTGTGGTGTTGCCAGACTCCTTTGAAATGTCAACAAAACCTCAAAATCAAGTGGTGGTGACTCCAAAACTATCCCCTCAAATGGTTGAAGATTTGGAAATGTTACTGGTATTAGGTGAGGATAAGGTTCCACATGGCAGCTAAAAAATTAGCATTTGCTTTTTGTGCACTCGGATTTTTACAAACCAGTTTTGCTGGTTTCGAACGTTTTTGGATTTTTTCCAAAGATGCCGATACTCAAGTTGCAGAAACCTGGGAAACATTATCCGATAGTGAACAACGTGCACTCATTCAACGTTACCAATCGCTGAAAGAATTACCTGAAGCCCAAAGTACCACCTTACAGCAACGTATGGATTGGTTTACCCAGCTTCCAGAGCAAGAAAAACAAAAAATGCGTGAAACCTGGCAGAAAATGAGCAGCCAGGAACGTAGAGAATTAGGTCTCCGTATGCAAAAGGCGACACCCGAAGAGCGCCCCCTCATTCGTGAAGAATATATCAGTAAATATTTCCCACAAACGACTACCATTCATTAATCATGTGATTATTTTTAAAAAGTTAAAGTCAAAAAAGCCGCTGAAGTCAGCGGCTTTTTTATCACTTCATGCGATAACGTCGATATAAAGTTAAACCTAGAAGAGCAAATACCCCATACACTCCGAATGAACCCCCACCACTCGATGTTGAATTGGTATTCTGGGCAGTGTTGTTTAAATAAATAGTTGCCGTATTCGATCCCAATCCCTCAGCATCATATATTTTATAAGTCACCGGATAATCGAACTGACTGAAATTATTCTTAACTGCAAAATGTAATTTTCCACCATAACATATATTGCTGACATCATTACCAGGACAAGGACCCTGACGCTCTGCCGTCATAGTCAACCCAGCTGGTAACTTCTCAATTTGGATTGGAATCTCTTGTCCTTGTTTATCCTGGTAAAATGCTGGTTTTGCTGCAGGTAAAGTAGAAGTCAGGCCATCACCATCATCATGATCATTTTCCAGAGGATTAACGGTTATTTCCAGATTAGAACTTGAGCTAATTGAATAGATATCGTTCTTTGCAACAGGAGTAATATTGACAAAACTTGCCTGTAAAATACCTGAAGACTGCTTGGCTTCACCACCTTTCTCTTTAAGCGTGTATTTACAGTAGGCATAATCAGCAGGATTCAGCAATTCACCGCGTGTGCGATAGATCATGATCTGTTTAAAATCTGCATTCCATTCGCATTTTAAGTCATCCAGTCCACCTTTTAGCACAGCATTACCACCGGTGACGGTGAGTGTGCCAATGCCATAAGGCTCAACCTCAACGGTATAGTTATCGGCATTTAAACTCTTGATGCGATAATCTTCACCCGATGTATCACTTACCCGCTCTTCTGTAGGAATCGCCAGTACAAATGGATCAAAATAAATTGCACGGTATTTTTGGTGCTGCTTGGTATATGTCAACAGGTTTTCATATTGAACTAATTCCTCTTTGAAATCATTGATCCCGGTTGAGTTTTTAACTCCTTCTGCAATTAATGCCTTAAGTTCATCAATATTGGACTGATAAAATTCCAATAAACTAATAATCGAGCTATTTTTTAAATCTGTAATATCTATAGCGGATAAATTCATACGTTCAACCGAACCAATATCGCAGCTATTCTTTTTGCTTGGTTCAAGTTGTAAAACCGTATCTAAAAAACGGCTTAAACCGCGTTGATCAAAATCACTGCAACCTGAACGATTGACATCAATTAAATCTGCTGCATTTTGATTATCTCTTGGATAATATAAAGGCAAGAACATATTATATGCTGATGATTCTGTCATCCTAGACAGTAAGCTAGAAAAACTGATATTAGAGACATCTAAGTTTTTCGAACTTTCAATCGTGGATTCTAAAGCAATTTTTGGTAACACACATTGATTTAATCCTGTCGCCAAGTTCAAGGCATTATTGCTTGCAACAAAGATCATTTTTTCACTCGGAACACCATTATCCGAGTTATAACGACAAGATTTATCCGAATTATTAAAAGCTAAAATGTTAAATGCGAAAACTTTGGCGCCCGATTCATCATATAAAAAAGTGCTATATCCCGAGTTTTCTACAATCGTATTACTGATAGCAGTAAAAGTCGAATAAGGGCTAAAACGATCTAAACCGTCGCTTACTGCCCGTAGAATGCTACCGCTGCTTGAGTTTGCTATATTCTGTGCAATCGTATTCGCAGATAAGTTTATATTTGCAACACCACAAAAATCCAATGTACTGGTACTGCTGGTCGAACCATTCTGAATAATACTGCTTTGAGAAATAGTCACTGCAGGTTTGGTATCACCCAGATTGCTGTAACAATCCATTGCTATGACACTGCCTTTATTGGCCTGATTTCCTTGAATTAAGCTGTTACTTATCTTGACTTCTTTTTCAATATTTTGCGCAATATTATAAATTGCCCCACCCGCAATATCCGCCTTCGAGTTTAGAATTGCACCTTTATTGAAGCTTAAAGTCCCACCGAGCAATAATGCTCCACCCCGACCATTTTCAGCATAACCTTTTTCAAGTTGAATATCATTTAGCGTTAGACTGGTTTCACTCTCGCTGGTATTAAAAATTCTTGAACGATTTTCACCACTAATAATAGTTTTGATCTTTTCAAATCCAGGATATTTTTGCGTCAGTTTATCTTTTTCATCATAGTTAAAACGTGAAATGCCACTAATCACCAAAGCCGATTCCGGCACCAGCTCTGAATTTAACCTATATATACCAGCTTCTAATTGAATCTTATCCGCTACACCATTCAGTGTATTTCCGGAAGTACATCCCCCATAAGCTGTATTTTTTTTCGCAGTAATGATTGCTTCACGCAATGAACAAGCATTTGTGTTCTCGCCATTTTCATCTGCAAATGTTGTGACTTTAATGGTTTTATCTTCTGCTGCCATTAATGACATAGCGGATAAAACCATCACACAGAGCAATCCTTTTTTATAATTGTGCATCACTTTTCCCTATTTCTTATTTTTTATAATGACGTAGACCCATTAGACCTAATAAAGCCAATATATTCAACAACCCCAATGCACCACCTGATGTGTTGACGCTCTTGCTTTCCATAGCATTACTTTGCTCTTGCACGATATTTGCACTAAGCACCAGATATTTTTTATTTTCATTAAAACGTGTAGAAGATGTAACAACACGCAGTTCAAAAATATCCGCACCGCGCCAACTACCATTTGGCGTATAAACCAAATTACCATCAATATCTAAAGTCAGTGAACCTTTGCTCTCCGTTAAGGTTTGATCAACATATACACAGCCGTCTTGCCATTGTTCACCATTAGGATGTTTGCCCAATAACGCTTCACATTTTTCTTTTGGATATAAGTCGCTATCACCCAGGTATTGCAAAATATTGATTTTCGCTGTTTCACCTACTTTTAAATCCTGTCCAATACGTGAAATAGTCGTGGGTACAATAATCTCGATAGCACCGCGGTCACACCAGCTGTTATCAGTGGTTCGGCTCATATCACGCTGGTCTAATCCTTCACAGATCACCTGAACATGCTCAGTATTTGAATCAACTCGCCCTTTATTTAAAATGAGCGTATCAAACATGTTCTTTGCACTCAGTAAAATACGTGGCCGTATATATCCTAAAAAGCTATCTTTTGGTGTGGCATAAGGACAAAGTAAGGCTTCCTGGTCTGCAATAAGTGATTTACAACTGCCCTCGCTACTGTCTCCTGCAAAAACTTTATTTCCAGTCCAAAATTCATTCGGATAATTGACATCACCACTTCTACATTCAGAACTAACCAGGTTATTTTGCAAAATACTTTTATCATCACCACTAAATTGGCAATTATTATTTGTTCCGTTTGGATTACCAATCACAATACTGTTAGCCATATAGCCTTGAGCATTTGGTGCTTCAAATTGCACCCCAGCGGTATTTGCAACAATGGTGAGGTTATTTAAGCCTACCCCATCCCGAATGTTAACCGCATAGCCTGTGTTATTCACAAAGGTACTATTGGTAATCATATTGATCTTAGAGGGAAAGGTCAGTTTAGAAGGGTCTGGAATATTCTTTTCGCTAAAAATATTAGCCGCACCCGACGTGGTTTTATTATTTTTAAAAACGACATTCGTGATGGTGAAATTTGGCCGTTGGCTGTATAAAATACCACCACTCACCGCTTCGTTATTTTCAATCAAACTGTTGCTAATCGATACACGACTACTATATATGTCGGCATCGGCATTTTCACCCACATTATAGATAGCTCCTCCTAAACGCGCTATTCCTCCCGTGAGTTTGACATACTTTAGAACCAGGTTTTCATTATTATATAAAATACCACCGCGATCGGCACAGACGCTCTTTTGGCAACCTTCAAAACTGACTTCTTGCATGTTTACCGTAACGCGTTCTTTGGCATTATCATCAATATTAAAAATTTGATCTTGGCCTGTCATACGAATAATCGCGTTGTTTAAACCGGCAACAGCAGTATCACTCACATTAGTTTCATAATAAGTTTTCAGATTAAGTGCTGATGTAATATTAATTTTGCTTGTAAGCGTATAGATTTTTAATTTATCTAACAGAATAGTTGAGGTAGAGTTTTCTCCTCCACATCCATAAAAACCTTGTTTAGGCAACCCCAGATTAACGTATTCTATTGCTTCACGTAATGAGCATTCTTTATCATCTTTTTTAGTATCTTCAGTGGTATTTACAATAATGTCCGCACTATAAGCATGTCCTGCAAAGCATAACATCCCTATACCTATGCTCCGTTTGAGCATATTACTCTCCTTATATTCTTTAATTTTTTTTATTCTTTAGTTGCAATATCCCTGCAACATCGAACTATTTTGATGTACTTTGTCACAGCTTGAACAATTTCTCAAGATTTTTTATTGTTTACCGATATTCATCGATCAGGGCATAAATTTGTCTTAAATTCGCATGACTGATTTTGGTTTTTTCCCCTTTTAACAGTTGAATAAGCTGTTCTAAGGTTTGCAGTAAAACCGAAGTCTGATGAGGTCCATGCGCCAACAAATAATCGATAATCTGCTGGTCAATATGAATTCCCCGACGCGATAATACCGAGTTCACCAATGCATAACGGTCAGCATATAAACTCCCTGATGGCACCTTCACACTGACTGCCTGAGTCAAGCGGGACTGTAAATCCGGAAGTTCAAGCTTCAATTCAATCGGTGCGACACGGGATGAAAAAACCAGTTGCCCCCCACCTTCATTATTATAATTAATTAAATGAAAGACTGCTTTTTGCCAATGTGGAACACCACTAATCGCTTCAATATCATCTAGTGCGACCAGATCATATTGATCTAATGAGGTAATCGCTTCAGTAGGGGCATCCAGCAATTCAAGCAGTGAAACCTGAATTGCCGATTTACCTATTTCCAGATAAGAATCACAAATAGCAGAAAGTAAATGACTCTTGCCAGATCCTGCGCCGCCATAGACATAAAAGCGGTTCATTAAACCGGCATGGAGTTGTCGAACTGCATCGATCACATGTCCCCATCCCGGCCCAGAAAAATCGCTAATTCTGGCATCCAGCTGAGGTTCAATATCGAGTTGCAGTTGACGCATATATAAGCTTTAACCTTAAGGTTCTTTATTGTCTATCAGTTCAATCTTACTCGATTTTTCAGCCTCTTGCAGATTTTTTGATTCCTGATTTTTCACTTCAATATCGACATCTACTTGATCGGCTTCAATCGAAATTGAGCTTGCTCCAGCATCTTGTATGATCAGTGTAGATTGCCTATAAATATGGCTCTTTTCATAACACTCGCGTGCGTGACGTAGCAATACCACAATCACGGCAGCAACAGGCAAGGCAATCAGCATTCCTAAGAAGCCAGCAAGCTGGGCACCGGCCAATACCGCGAATACCACAGCAACTGGAGATAAACCAATTTTATCACCTAACAGGAAGGGTTGCAGAATATAACCTTCTACTGCCTGCCCTACCATGAAAACCACACCGACCAATGCCAGGTGAACCCAGTCAAGACCAAATTGAAATAAGGCCGCAATAACAGCAGCGATTATTCCAACCGCAAACCCCAGATAAGGAATGATACTGGCCAGCCCTGCAATCATGCCAATAATCAGGCCCACTTCCAGTCCGATCAGCTGCAAGCCCGCTGCATACACTACGCCCAGCAAAAACATCACCAAGAACTGACCTTTAACAAAGGCACCTAGAACACTATGACACTCCGCTACAATATTTAAGGTCGTCTTTTCATAGGGACGCGGAATCAGGCGGCGCAGGCTGTCTAGCATACGGTCCCAATCCAGCAGGAAATAGAAGGCAATAATTGGAATTAATATGATCGTTCCGCCAATCTGAATAAAATTCAGACCCGACTGGGCAACTTTCAGCACGACCGCCTGAATACTGTCTGCACTATAATTAGTTTGAATATAATCCATAATGGCCGAGGACATCTGCTCGGTATCTATTTCCATTGGCACCAGATTGAATGTATTGGATAACCACGGCAGGAAGGTATAATTTACCCAGTGAATACCTGCAGGAATACTGGTTTTAGCATACATCAGCTGTTTCCAGACCAATGGGACCAGATACCACATTGCCAAGGTAAGCACGATACCAATACCGATAAAGACCACACTAATCGACATCCAGCGCGGCAAACCGATATTATGTAACTTATCCACCAAAGGACTAAATAAATAGGCAATTAAAAATGCCCCGATAAAGGGTAATACCACCGGTTTAAGCAGATACAGAACCCACAGGAGGAATACGATTGCTGCAAGTATAAAAATGCGTCGTGAGGTGCGATCGACCATAGAAACTCGCCTTTTTTCGGTTTATTTGTTCTAGACAGTAAAATATTTTAATAAAGATAGCATTTTAGCGCATAAATAACATAAGAGTTTCGTATATTCGGGTATAATCGCGGCGCGAATGCGGAGACTTCATTATGAGCAACTCAACTTCCCCTAACACTGGTTTAAGCTATAAAGATGCGGGTGTCGACATTGAAGCGGGCGACTTACTCGTCGATCGTATCAAATCTGTCGCAAAACGTACTTCCCGTCCTGAAGTAATGGGCGGACTAGGCGGCTTCGGCGCACTTTGTAAAATCCCTAAAGGTTATGAAGAACCTGTTCTCGTATCTGGCACAGATGGTGTTGGTACAAAATTACGTTTGGCATTGAATTTGAACCGTCATGACACGATTGGTCAGGACCTGGTGGCAATGTGTGTCAACGATCTTCTTGTATGTGGTGCAGAACCATTATTCTTCCTCGATTACTATGCAACGGGTCACCTCAATGTAGACGTTGCAGCAAATGTAGTGACAGGTATTGGCGCGGGTTGTGAGCTTGCTGGCTGTGCACTTGTAGGCGGTGAAACTGCTGAAATGCCAGGTATGTATGAAGGCGAAGACTATGACCTGGCAGGCTTCTGTGTAGGTGTAGTTGAGCAAAGCAAAATTATTGATGGCTCTAAAGTCAAAGCGGGTGACGTTTTAGTGGGTGTTGCGTCTTCAGGTGCACATTCCAACGGTTACTCTCTTCTTCGTAAAATTCTTGACGTGAAAAACGTTGACCTCACTCAAATTGTTGACGGTCGTCCACTTGCAGACACGGCAATGGAACCAACACGTATTTACGTCAAACCAATTCTTGAATTGCTTAAACAGGTCGATGTTCACGCGATGGCACACATCACGGGTGGCGGTTTACCGGGTAATTTACCTCGCGTACTTCCAAACGGTGCTCAGGCAGTGATTAATGAATCTTCTTGGCAATGGCCTGAACTGTTCAAACTTCTTCAAAAAGAAGGTGGCGTTGAACAATTTGAAATGTACCGCACATTCAACTGTGGCGTAGGTATGGTGCTTGCTGTTGACGCTGCTGATGCAGACAAAACTGTTGAAATCCTCAACGGCCTTGGCGAAAAAGCATGGACCATGGGTCATATCGTTGACAATGCCGAATCAGTTGAAGGCGCAGACGAAAAAATCCGTGTGGTTTTTGCATAAGTACTTCGCATGATTAAAATTGCTGTTCTTGTTTCAGGTAGTGGAAGTAACCTGCAAGCGCTGATTGATGCCAATCTCTCAGGTCAAATTGTCGGGGTGATTTCCAATAAACCGGAAGCATATGCTTTAGAGCGTGCTGCAAAAGCAGGAATTCAAACTGCAGTAATTGAACACAAGCAATATCCTAACCGTGAAGCCTTTGATGATGTGATGCATCAGCAATTGCTCGATTGGGATGTTGATCTGGTGGTTCTTGCAGGCTTTATGCGCATCTTGAGTGCCAAATTTGTCAAAGCCTGGGAAGGAAAAATGCTCAACATTCACCCTTCCCTGCTGCCGTACTACAAAGGCATGCACACCCATCAACGGGTACTCAACACAGGTGATGTACTGCATGGCTGTACGGTGCATTACGTCACTGCCGAACTGGATGCAGGTCAGCCACTTGCGCAAGGTGTGCTAAAAGTAAATCTGCATGATAATGCTACTTCTTTAGCAAATCGGGTTCATGTGCTTGAACATTTAATCTACCCGCAAGTGGTGGAATGGATTTGTACAGGCGCAGTCCAGCATACTGAACAGGGTGTGCTGTATCGTGGTCAGGCAATAAAAGAGCCCGTGCAATTCTGCAGGTTTTAAAGAATAAAAAACGCATCCGAGGATGCGTTTTTTATTGCTTTATTTTTTAATCATTAACTGGAGCAGAAATTACACTGCCGGCTGCTGAATCAGTTGCTTGATCAACGCGACGGTCTCTAGCGGTTTTTCCAGTGGAAACATGTGGCTTCCCGGAACAACCGTATATGGAATACCAAACTTCTTTTTCGCGATTTGCGGAAAGCCCCGCCCAATAAACGGCCCTTGTTCCGCCATTAGCAGCTGGACAGGCACTTGAGGTTTCGGCTGCGGCAGCCACCATAATGATGGATTGGTTCTAAAAATATTCACCTCATCCATTTTTGCAATGGTCAACTCCACACCGCCCCGCACCTTATCCTCAGTTAAAGCATGATCGATATAGGCCTGAAAGCAGTCCGCATCAAAGTGTTGATAAAAGCCTTTGGGACGAAGCAATTCTGCCGCCTGTTCACGACTTTCCCAATGATCTCTGCGACGTAAAGATAAAGAGGCTGGCGACATTTTATCCACGGCTTTTAGCTTCAAGGTTTTAGCTACATGTAAAGCAAAGCCCTCTTTACCCATAATTAAGGGCGGATCAATCATAATGACCTGTTGAAACAGCTCTGGACGTTTTAAGGCTGCCTGAAAAGTCAGCACCGATCCTAAAGAATGACCGAGGCCAATGACTTTGCTGCCATTGGCCTGGCGCACAATACTGTCAATGACCTGATTGGTCAGGCTGTTCCAGTGATTGTCTATGGGGTAACGCTTGTCTGGACCAAGCAAGGGCACATAAATAATGTCATATTCATCTTTCAGTCCATCAAACAGCTTTTGATAAACTTTTGATGGCACGCCATTGGCGTGCGCAAAGTGGATCACGGGTTTCATTGCAATTTTGTCGTTTGTTCAGATTGGACCTGTTGTGAAATTGAGCTGGCAAAACCTTGCCCCATTGAACTTCCCATACGTCCTAGTACTGAATCGAAAGGATTATATTCAATGGTGTAATTGACTGCTTTTTCCAGTTTCAGCTCTCGTTTCAAGCTATTTAAACTGCCGGTACGGTCTGCAATGCCCAGTTTCACGGCCTGTTCACCTGTCCAGAACAAACCTGAGAATATTGCAGGATCGTTCGACTTCAATTTTTTACCCCGCCCCTGTTTCACGGCATTGATAAAGTGGTCATGTACATTATCCAGCACCCCTTGTACATGGGCTTTTTGCGCAGCATCCACCGGCTGAGTCATGGATAAAAGTGCCTTATTTTCACCAGAGGTCATGGTACGGTCTTCAACACCTAATTTCTGCATTAAACCATTCACGCCATAGTTCGGCATAATCACCCCAATAGAACCCACCAGACTTGAAGGATTGACAATAATTTCGTCAGCAGCAGAAGCAATGTAATATGCACCCGAAGCACCAGTATCCCCAATGATCGCGTACAGTTTTTTATCTGCATGGGCTTTTTTCAAATATTGAATTTCTTGCCAGATTTCATCCGATTGAACCGGTGAGCCACCTGGTGAATTAATATTGAGAACCACGGCTTTACTTTGCTTGTTTTCAAAGGCTTTCTTGAGCGCTTTAACGGTATCCGTGCTATTCACACTTTGCTTGTCTGCAGCAATGGTGCCAATAATATCGACTACGGCAATATGCGAACTGGTCGTTGCCGTAGGATCTGTGGTTGATGTACTGCAGCTTTTCGCCATCAGCACCAAAATAAAAAGAATATAAGCAAAAGTGAGAAATTTAAAGAAGATTCCCCAACGACGCGCACGGCGCTGTTCTTCTACAGAGGCTAAAACGGCTTTTTCTAAAATATGCCATTCTTTGCCAGTTATATTTTGTGAATTATGTGGTGTATTTTGAATTTCATTTTCTGGTTTTGGTGGCCAATCGGACATGGAAAACGATCCACTGTTGAGTTAAATTGGACTCATTATATACACTGATCGGGTTAAATCTGTCTAAATTATCTGTTTTCACTTATAATAAATTTATCTTTTCCATTCATGATGCAATTGACAATACAACAATGACCGATCGAAGCTCCCAGAATACAACCTATCGTCTTTTGCAGTTTATTAGCCGACAACCTATTCAAATTTCTCGATTTATAGCGCGTGGTTTAGCTGGTCTGGTCAATGCTCTCAAAATTTCCAAAACTTCAGAAACCATTCGGTTGAATTTAAATATCGCCCTGCCTGAACTGAGCGATGCAGAACGGGAAAAAATTACGGCTCAAGCCATCCGCAATGAGCTGATCTCTTATTTTGAGTTTTTTAGTATTTGGGGTTCCAGCAATGCAGCCAATCTTGCACGCATTCATAAAGTGCATGGTAAGCAGCTGCTGCTGGATGCACTTGCCGCAAACAAAGGTGTGGTTTTAATCGTTCCACATTTTGGCACCTGGGAAATCATGAATGCCTATATTGCCCAATTTACCAAAATGACCATCATGTACAAGCCGGTCAAAAATGAGGCGGCCGACCTGTTTGTCCGGAACGCGCGCAGTCGCGAACAGGCAACCTTGGTCCCTACCGATGAATCCGGAGTTCGCCAGATTTTCAAGGCCTTGAAACAGGGTGGAACAACAGTGATTTTGCCCGACCATACCCCAAACGTTGGCGGTGAAATGATTCCTTATTTTGGACTGCCGTTGGCCACCAGTAATTTAAGTGCCAAACTGATTCAAAAAACCAAAGCTAAAACCTTGTTTTTATATGCACTACGTAATGAGGATCAGGGCTTTGATCTATATTTTGAAGCAATTGATGAACGCATCTATTCAGTCGATACCAATCAAGGCACAGGCATTATTTTTCAAGCCATTGAAAACCTGATCCGCCGTTACCCCGAGCATTACCACTGGAGCTATAAACGTTTTAAAGCCAGCCCCGAATTGGATGCCCTGTATTATCTCAATAAAACAGAGGCATTGGCCCTGGTCGCTAAAGTCCGCGCAGAAGCTGCCGCTCAAAATCCTGCAATTCCAGTAGAAAATGAACAAGTCATATAGTCAGGTCTTCTATAGTCAGACCCTAGTATTTAAGTTTTACTGCTGCACGTTTTAACCATTGCCGTTGTTCACGTGCATACTGTAATTGCATTTGTCCATTGGCCTGTCTGCTAAATTGGATGCTGCCCTGCTGTACTGTGCTCAAGACAGGAATATCCAGCTGCTGTAGACGTTGCAGCGTCATTTTACTGGGATGTCCATAGCGATTGTGAAAGCCAGCCGACGCGATCACGATTTTCGGGTTTAACTGCTTTAAAAAAGCGTAGGCCGAGCTATGCCGACTGCCATGATGTCCCAAAACCAGCACATCGACTTTTAAGTCTGGATAATCCTGCAGAATTTGATATTCCGTTTGCCAACCGGCATCTCCCATCAGTAAAAAATTTTGATAGGGTTGGGCATTTTTCACCTGCAGATAAATCACACAGGACATTTCATTTTTCTCAGCGTTGGCATAGGCCAAATTTTCGGTTTTGGGCGACAGCACGGTCATGTTTACGCGATCACGCCACTGCCAGTTTTGCCCTTGATGACAATAATCAAACTGGCTGGAATCCGCGACTTCAAGTTTCTCATTTGAATAGACCTGCCTGATGGGGAACTGCTGTCTGATCGACTCATAGCCACCTTTATGATCCTGGTCTAAGTGGGTCAAAATCAGCTGATTCAATTCACTCACCCCCTTCACCGATAAAAAGGGCAAAATGATTTGCTTGCCCACACTAAATTTACCTTCATCATAATTTCCGCCCATATCAATCATCATGGTCTGGTCTTGATCGCGGATAAAAATCGCCTGTCCTTGTCCAACATCCAATACATTCAATTCAAATTCATTTTTACTGGCATCGAGGGCAACTAAAGGCATAAAGCACAAGATAGACCACGCTTTAGGCAACACAGCGCGCGGTAAAAACAGGATCATCAATCCCAGACACACACTGAGCCACACGGCAAAGTTCATGGCAATCGGCTGTAAGGTCGGGGCAAACAGCCGATCTAAAAGTTGCAGCAACCCCAGCAAGGCAGCAAGACACAGATCGTTGATTTGAAAAACCAGTCCGCCCAAAGGCTCAGCAATGAAATAGCACAGGGCTGCCAACAGATCCAAGGGCACAATCACCAGGCCAATCCAGGGAATGGCAAACAGATTACTCAGTGGCGTAATCCATGCCATCTGTTTAAAAAACAGTATCATCAGGGGAAATAAGGCCAGAAATATTTTCCACTGTGATTCGATTAAAAGTTTCAGCTGCATTTTGAGGTAGTGTGTTCTGCTCTTGAGCTCATCCGTGCCGCTTTGCTGCTGCATGGTCTGGTAAATGCGCAGCAACACGAAGCATGCGCCATAGGACAGCCAGAACGCAGCCGATAAAATACTGAAAGGATCAAGAATTAACAGGATGGAGGCACTAGAAAGCAAAATATTCAGTGGTCGGAGCTTTTGCTTGAATAAGATAAATACACTGATCAACAAGCAGCTCAACAGCGTTCTGAGTGCAGGAATTTCAAATCCAACAAATGCACAGTACAGTGCTACACTCACGCAAAAGGGCCAGATCAGCAGATATTGCCTGGGCCATTTCAAATAAAGTTGCGGTCGATAATGAGCAATGAGCTGATGCAGACTCCAACACAGCAGTACGGCAAAAATCAGCACATGCGGTCCGGATATGGCGAGCAGATGACTCATGCCAAAGCGCTGAAACAGTTGCTCGGTGTCTGTATCCAGCAAACTCTTGTCCCCAGTCAATAACGCCAGCATCAAACCTTTATGCTGCACGGGCTGTTGATGGATAAAATTGCGTAATGCCAAACGCTGCTGCTCAACCCAGAGTTGAATCTGACTGGAAACAGAAGCATGTTGCCTGAGGTATCGTCCATGCCCTAAAGCATAAACTTCTTGTTCAGTCAGCTTGTGGATTGATGAAACTTTAAATCCGGACATAATATTTTGCTGGATATACCATTGTTCCTGATCAAAGGCACCTTCAGTGGCATAGCTATGCGCAGGCAGAATTTGTCCCTGCAAACGGTAATATTGACCTAGCTCAAGTACCGCAGATGAACTTGAATCTGCTGCATTTTTTAAAAATGCCTGCCACTGCACCACTTGTGTATGGCGATTCAACACCTGAATTTTTTGCTGGATGGTCTGATCGCCTAATTCATTGATATTTTTAACATAGGCAATCACCTCCACTGCTTCAGGCTGTTGTTCCCGAAACAGCAAACGCTTATTTAATTGATGATCAGCATAACTATAGCCGAGTACAATCCCCAGACTCAGTCCCAGAGAAAGCTGTAAAAACTTAAATCCTAAGGAATACGCCTGTTTGAAAACTGTCAGCTTTAAAAGGAGAAGCATGATAAAAAGAGCGATACATGGAATGAGTAAAGACTGCAATATCGGGTAGTTTTTTCCCATTGTGGCAATCCCCAGCACCCAGCCGATACAGATTATTTGAATCATTGTGATTATAATTTTTTTTATTTTTGGCAATATTAAAGCCCACCGGAGTGAGCTTCAATCCTTTTCTAAATTTATCGATCAATGTCTAGGGTTGGGTGACACTTCATCCTTGTTTGTGACAACGAATATTTTTTTACGCTGTATACATTTCATTGTTTAATTGGAGCTTACAACGCAAATTATTTATGAAGTGTCAGACAATCCTTAACCATCAATCCAGACGCCGTCTTGCATATGCAAAATCGAATCGGCAGTCTGGGCCAGCTGTTCATCATGGGTCACGATCAGCATCGCCATATTGAACTCATCACGTAATTCACTAAGTAATTCAAAAATTTTTACTGCCGTTTTACGGTCCAGATTCCCCGTCGGCTCATCTGCCAGCATCAGTTCCGGCTTAGCCACCAGTGCACGTGCCAAAGCAACACGCTGACGTTCACCACCAGACAGCTCGCCCGGTTTATGCGTCATGCGATGCGACAGTCCGACCCGATTAAGCAAATATTCAGCCTGCTCTTTAGATTGCTTATAGGTCGTTCCTGCACGCAGCATCAGCGGCATGGCCACATTTTCCAGTGCGGTAAATTCAGGCAACAGATGATGGAACTGATAGACAAAGCCTAAATGCTGGTTACGCAAATAGCCACGCTCGGCTTCACCCAAATTATCGAAGCGCTTGCCGTTTAAGAACACCTGCCCTGCTGTTGGACAGTCCAGACCACCCAACACATGCAGCAAGGTACTTTTACCCGACCCACTCGAACCGACAATAGACACAAACTCGCCTTTTTTGACCTCTAAGGACAAGTTTTTAATCACTTTAACGGTGGTTTTGCCATCGGTAAAACTTTTCGAGATATTTTTCGCTTCGAGGACAAGATTACTCATAACGTAAGGCCTCTGCTGGTTGGGTTTTTGCAGCACGCAGTGCCGGGTAAATTGTAGCCAGGAAACTTAAAACCAGTGACAGGCTGACAATCACCACCACATCTTGCCAGCGCAGATAAGACGGCAAGTAATTAATGAAATAGGCATCAAACAGGTTCAAACCAAATGCTGTATTCAACCAGCCAATAAAGCCACTGATACTTGAAGCGAAGATAATTCCCAGAATGGCACCGGAAACTGTCCCGATCACGCCAATAATGGTGCCCTGTACCATAAAAATCCGGGTAATGGTTGCAGGTGAAGCCCCCAGCGTACGCAAAATGGCAATGTCGGATTTCTTGTCGGTGACGACCATCACCAGTGAGGACACAATATTAAATACAGCCACCAGTACAATCAGGAACAGCAGCAAGCTGACCATGGCTTTTTCCATCTGAATCGCACTAAACAAATTGCCGTGGGTAAAGGTCCAGTTCGATGCATAGAAATTGCTTGGCAGGTCTTTGACAATATCATCCGCCACTTCAGGTGCCAGGAAAATGTCATCCAGTTTTAAACGCACCCCTTGGGCACCGTCCGGCAAGCGCAATAAAGTGGAGGCATCGTTCAGGGCGATATAGCCCATCATGGAATCCACTTCCGCCCCGATACTGAAAATACCGACAATTTTAAAGCGCTTGAAACGTGGCACCACCCCTGCAGGCGACGGCGTAGCTTCAGGCAGCACTAAGGTAATATTGTCGTTTAATCCCAAACCCAGTGAGTCGGTCATTTGTTTACCCAAAACAATGCCAAATTCACCTTTTTTCAGGCTATCAATGCTTCCCGCAATCATGTGATTCTGGATAATGGACACGTTCTTTTCGTATTCAGGTTCGATGCCCGTGACCATAATTCCGGCCACTTGCCCCTGTGCCGTCAGCATGCCCTGTAACTGGGTAAAAGGCGCTACACCCTTGACATGCTCATGCTGTTCAACTTTTTTTGCAAGTTCCGGCCAATTTGTTAATATTTGTGTTGAAGAAACAGTAGCTTGAGGTATCATTCCCAATACACGGTTTTTCAGCTCGCGGTCAAAGCCATTCATTACAGATAAGACTGTAATCAGTACGGCCACACCCAAGGTGAGACCGATCATTGAAACCAGAGCAATAAAAGAAATAAAGTGGTTGCTACGCCGTGCACGAGTATATCTCAACCCGATGTACAGCGAGATTGGTTTAAACATACCATTTAGTCCGAGGAATAATTATGGAAAATTTACAGCATCAAGGCGGCAATAAGGAACGCCGCGTTATGTCGCGTATCGATGCTGCTTTGCGAATAAATTATCAGATTATTTCTGATGATGTCGCGCTTAATGACCCTTATGATCCTAACTTTGTGCTGCCTCGCTATTTTCTACTACTCGCAGAATTAGATCAATTTGATCATGCTGTAAACTACGAATTAGAACAATTAAATGAAAAAGATCAACAAATTGCTAGAATATTATCCTTATTTAACCAAAAGTTAAACCTCATTACCGGCTCTTTATACGATGCAATTGTACAATCCATGTTACCAATCCCGGAACATGTCAATTTTTCCGAAACCGGTTTCAGTTTCTTTAATGATCAGCCTATTCAGGAAGGCACCTATGTGCATGTGACCTTAAGTCACCCTGAAAATTTCTTCCATATTGCTGCGACTGCCCAGGTGGTCTATAGCCGTGCGGAAGAAAACGGGAAGTTCCGCACCGGCGCTTATTTTATTACCTTGCATCCACAAGACCGGGTCAAACTTGCAGAATGTATCAACCTCAGCAAAAATAAAGACTAGAAATTTAACTGTTGGACTTGATCTTGGTGGCGAGATTCTGGCTCGCCTTAAGATCGCGATAGAAATAAACAAACAGACCGAACAATAAAATAAAGGCCCCGACAAAAACCATTACCGATAATTTTTCATCATTCAGCATCGCTCCAAACAGCATGGCCAACATGGGTGTCAGCACCGTAGTCAACGATAAGGTCGTCGCCTTAATATTTTGTACCAGTTTGAAATAACAGAACATCGCCAGCAGTGAAGCCATAATCACCGCATAAAACAAACCGATCAATGCCTTGGTATTCGGGATATGATCTGGGGCATGCTGCCAGATCAACGGCAGCATGCCCAGTGCAAACAGGCTGGAGACCAGAATCGATCCCGTTGCCTGGGCCATGGGTTTCAGTGGTGCATTGACTTTTTTGACCCAAAAAATGGATGCGCAATATACAAAAACACTGATCAACATCAGTCCTATGCCCATCGGTTGGACATGCTGGTCACTGCCACCCAGACAGATAATCCCCAGCCCCAATACTGAAATGCACATGCCCAGCCACTGCAGGCGATGTAAATGAATGTTAAAAGCAAAACGTCCGATTAATCCGGTCATGATCGGTGCCAAACCAAACATCAAGGCGATAATACCTGAGCTTAAATAAGCCGTTGCCAGATAGGTAAAGATTTGCGATCCAATAAAACTGCAGGCACCTGCAACATAGCTATGCAGGGAAATGGCATTGAGAGGCAACTTGGTTTTCAGTAAAACCAGCAAACCCAAGGCTAAAGGCAAGGCAATAAAAAAGCGCAGTGCCAAAGCCCACAAACTATGCAGATCTGAAACACTCCAGACAATTGCCAGAGGCGTGGTTGCCCAAATAAACACCAATAAGGCATACGTGGACATAATGTTGGTTTTTGACGGCATGAAGAGCTCAAGTTAGACTGCGGTTTTACGTTTCTGTTTCTGAATGGTTTGATCTAGTGCACTGGAAAATTCGCGCTTGTCTCGTTCGGAAATCGGAGGAGGTCCGCCGGTTTGTACACCCGCCCCTCTTAAGGTATCCATAAAATCACGTAGATGCAGACGTGCTTTTACATTGGCAGCAGTATAGATTTCACCGCGCGGATGAATGGCTATTCCGCCCTTTTCAATTACTTGAGCAGCCAGGGGAATATCCTGGGTCATGACAATATCATGCTCTTTCATGCGCTCGATAATTTCTTTATCTGCCGCATCTGCGCCACTCATGACCTGAAGGGAGTTAATCCGTACTGACGGGGTAATACCCACATTCTGGTTGGCCACAAAAGTGACTTCCATCTGATAACGGTCGGAAGCGCGAATGATCACATCACGCAGGATTTTAGGCAATGCATCGGCATCAACCCAAAGTTTAAATGGCAGCACACCACATCCATAGTCAAAAAAGAAGTGCGCCTAGTTTAGCAAATTCCATGTGACAGGAGGATGGCTAAATCTATTGTGCCTCTTGCTTGTTTTTAGCTTTACTCTTCAATCATCATAGTTTCAGATCGCATCACATCTAAATTCAGGATTTTGAGTCTATTTCAGTGACTTTAATGGTTAAATTTGGCCATTTGACTTGAAATTTAACAATAACCCTCGATTTAATAGATAAATACAGCCCAACATCAATTGTGAATATGAAAAATCAAAATAGACCGGAACTGATCACCATTGAAGATCAGAACTTTGGCAGTCATGTCGAACATTGGAATCTGCTCACAGAAAATCCGGCTACAGATGTGCCCAAGTGGTTGGGGCTGGCTCTTGATGCGCCGGTCATGCCCATGGGTTTATGTAAAGAAGAATGTGACATGGATGCATCAGCCTGGCTCATTCAAGGGCCCAAACAGGCAAAAGTACAATTGACCCAGGTGATTGCAGTTGAAAACAACAAACCCCAAGCGCTAAAAACGGCATTTCCAAGTTTTGAAAGTCCCTACAAAGTCAAGGCCACCATTGAACGGATTATTACCTGTAAATCCAACACTCAGGCGGTACTGCGCTTGAATCTGGGTGCCAATACCATTGTCTATGCCTTTGATACGCTGTATAGCGTCAATCATGACCAATATGAAAAAGATCAACCCTATCTTGCGCAGCTCAATGCCTGGGCCTATGAACTGGAAGCAGTTTCGGACCATGAACACCTGGTGGTGGATGATCCTGCCTCCATTAAGCATCACCGTGCCTTGAATGATATTCTTACTGCCAATAACGGTGTGGCCCCTGCCAACCTGCAAGAACAGATTGATGCCTGGGAACCCAAATCGGAAGATGACAAAGAACCGGTTACGGTTGATTTTTCCAAGATGGTCGCTTATCTGTATGGCGAAAATATGGGACAGGAAGATGAAGCCTGGTTCCAAGGCAATATTGTCGGCAAAACCTCCATGTCATTTATGGATCAGGAATACACCCTGTATGATGTTGCCCTAATTCATGATGAAAACCAGGAAGCCACCCTGATTCGCATTGCCACCAAGAATCCGGCGTATAAAGACTTTGCAATTGGCCAATTCATTCGTGGCAATTTATGGATTCAAGTGAATATTTACGCTAAAAAATAATCCTCTCTAAAAAGCAGTGCTATAGCCTGATTATCTCTTCACGCTATGGCACTGCTTTTTTATGCTTATGTATTTATTATCTGCACATTCATTCTGATCAAAAATTATCCACAAAAGCCTATTATATTTAACGATTTTAAATTCAAATTAAAATGCACTTATCCATAGTTTTAAATTCAAAATTTTATTTTAAATAAATAGTGCACCGATTATATTTTTATGAGGCATTTTGAAGTCTTTTCTCCAGCACAACCCTGTAGTGACAATAATTTGCTAAATAATCAGATATTCTGTCCAATACCATAAATATTTTAATTACATATTTTTATTTAGTACTTTATTTAATCAATTTTTTATGATAAAAATAAATACAAGCAATATAAATTAACGATAAATAAATCGGAATAGAGTTTCCATGAAAATCGTGCAAGAAGAAAATATACGAACAGTTGAACATCAACTGGTTAAACGCTTCCAGTTAGACACCATCTCATGCCTGTTTTTTGTCCTGGGTATGTTTATGTCTGCCTATCTTTTGCATCACTTTATTTTTTAAGCCTATTTTAACGATTTTATCTTTAACATTATTCAAGTCAACAAAAAGCCCATCATGTGATGGGCTTTTTTAGCTTTAGCAATTAAGCATTGCGTTTGGCAAAGTCATCCATAAAGTCAACCAGAGCCTGTACGCCTTCTAAAGGTACAGCATTGTAAATACTGGCACGCATACCGCCCACTGAACGGTGACCTGCCAGGTTAAGCAGATGATTCGCTTCGGCTTCTTTCAAGAATTGTTTCTCAAGCTCAGCTTTTGCCAAGGTAAACGGTACATTCATGATAGAACGGTTGGCTTCTGCAATCGGGTTAGCATAGAAATCGCTAGCATCGATGTAGCCATACAGTAATTTGGCTTTTTCAAGGTTCACTTTATGCATGGCATCGACTCCGCCATTTTCAAGCAACCACTCAAATACCAGACCAGACAGGTACCAGGCATAGGTAGATGGTGTGTTGACCATAGAACCGTTTTTCGCCTGATCTGAATATTTCAGAATGCTTGGAATTTCAGGTTTCGCCTGATCAAGCAAATCTTCACGAATAATGACCAAAGTTAAGCCGGCAGGACCAATATTCTTTTGCGCACCTGCATAAATTAAACCAAACTTGGATACATCTAATGGCGCAGATAAAATGCTTGATGAAAAGTCACATACCAAAGGTTTATCTGTTTCAGGAATACCCGCAAACTGAAGGCCGCCAATGGTTTCATTATCAGCATAATGGACATAAGCCGCATCGTCAGACAAGTTCCAGGTACTTTGCTCTGTAATGGCCAATTTACCGTTAATGCTGGTACCTGCTTCTACAACATTGATGTCGCCATAGCGTTTTGCTTCTTTTAACGCTTTCTCAGACCAGATTCCGGTATGAATATAATCAGCCTTGCTGTTTTTACCCAACAGGTTTAAAGGAATGGCAGAGAATTGCAGTGAAGCGCCACCTTGCAAGAACAATACTTTATAGTTCTCAGGAATGTTCATCAATTTACGCAAATCTGCTTCTGCTTTTTCTGCCACAGCCACATAATCACTGCTACGGTGACTCATTTCCATGATCGAAAGACCCTTGCCATGCCAATCAAGCAATTCAGCCTGAGCTTTTTCTAAAACGGCAGTAGGTAATGCAGCAGGACCAGCACAGAAGTTGTACGCGCGCATGATTTTTCCTTTCAGAGTGAAACACAATAAAATGATGGCATTTAACCACAGATAGGCGTTGCTTGCAGTAAATTATCCTGAAAATATTTCAATGCTGTCGGACATTTAAAGTCAAAATCTCAATAAAGAGCGGATTTGAATACAGCCTGTACAATCCCTGACATTCGGCTTAAAGGCGCAACTGCATCTTATTTCTGGTCTTTTCAAATTGGCGATGCAAGTCGTCAAGATCAAAAACCTGATCAGGTGATTGATATACAGATGCATATTAAACAATACAACAACTTATTGATTAGACATACAATTCAATCTATGCAATATAATTGTTACAAAGAAATTGAGAGCTGAGTGATGTCATTGTATTTACAGGCACAACCCAAAAAAATTGCACTCCTCATACAACAAAATTTTCGTATTGGCATTTGTACGGCAAGTCTGGTTTTTTCTGGCCCAGCATTCGCCGAAAGCATCAGTTATGCCCAGGCTGAACAGTCGATTTTAAAGGATTCCTACAGCACGCAGGCCAGTCAGGCTTTGCAACAATCTGCACAATTACAAGCTGAAGCGGTCAAGGGTTTAGGTCTGCCCCGTGTCGATTTAAATGTCCGCGCTTACGCTTTTCATAATGAAGTGGATCTTCCTCTTGGGGCTTTAAAAAACAATCTAGAACAGTCCTTGACTAATGGCCTGAATAATAAGATTGATGAATTGAATTTAGGTGGCTTTGCCGATCCGTTGAAAGAGGGTTTAAAACAACCGATACATGATGGCGTGGGATTAATTCCAGATGAGTCAACCGTTCGCCTGGATGATCAGGTGATACGTCCAACCGTGTCCGTCATTATGCCTTTATATACCGGTGGCCTGACCTCAAGTGCCAAGGAAATGGCTCAGATTCAGGCTCAGCGCAGTCAACTCAATAGCAAGCAACAGCAAGATGCGCAACGCTTTGAACTGATTCAGGCCTATTTTAATGCCCAACTGCAAAAGCAGCTTTTAGCCTCCAGTCAGTCCAATTTCAATGCCATGCAAATGCATTACAGCAATGCTTTAAAGCTGGAACGCCAAGGTTTTATCAGCAAAGGACAGCGCATGCAATTTGAGGTGGCAAAGAACAATGCCGAGCGTAGCGTGCAAAATGCAGCAGCCAATTTAAGATCGAGCCTGTTTCAGCTCAACAACCTGTTACAGCAAAGTCAGATTACCGAACTGAGCACTCCCCTATTTGTCAACGCTACCCAGACTCAGAACCTGAATGCGCTGTTAAAAAGCTATCCGGACCAATCTTCTCTGGTTCGCAAAATGCAGATGGACACCCAGCTGGCCAATGCCAATGTTAAGGCGCAAACTGCCTCGAAAAAACCTAATTTGTTCGCCTTTGGCGAATATAGCCTGGATGAAAAGCAAAACTGGATTGTCGGTGTCGCAGCGCGTTACAACCTGTTTTCCGGAATAGACAAGAATAAAAATGTTCAGGCCGCAGAGTTGCAACGCTATGCCTCTGAACTGTTAACCGAGCGTACCAAGCAGGAAGTCGAAAACATCATTTATCGCTCTTACAATGAAATGACCTCAGCCCAGCAAAGTCATCAGCTGTTACAGCAAAACATGAAAGCCGCCGAGGAAAATCTGCGTATTCAGACTTTATCTTTTAAGGAAGATATGGGAACGGCCACCCAGCTGATTGATGCACAAAATAGCCTGAATGCTTTAAAAAGCGAAATGGCGCTGAATGCCTATAAATACATTATGTCACTGGCCACTTTACTGCAAAGCCATGGCTCGATTGAGCAGTTTCAAAGCTATGTCAGCCAAAGCAATAGCAGTTATATTCGTTAATTTTTGATGGGGAAAACCATGACACAAGATCAAAACAGGCCTGATCAAGATGTAGAAAATGCCTCATCAAAAGAGGCTGCTTGCAATCCATCCGCTCAGCAAAGTGAATTGAACACTTTAGAGCAGTCTCACGAACAGCCAAATCTTACAGATTCAGCATTTTTCAGTTATTCAGAACAAGCGCCAGCCACTGAAAATACCGATTCAAAATCTTCAGCTGCCATTAAAGTGATTGGCATCATCATACTGATCTTGCTTTTAGGCCTGATTGGTTTTGGCTTATGGAAAAGCTATCAGCCCAAGGAAGTCGAGCTGCAAGGTCGTGTTGAAGCTGAAACCGTCCATGTCAGTAGCAAGGTGCCGAGCCGCATTGAAGAAATATATATCCACGACGGACAAAAAGTGCTTAAAGGCCAGCCACTGGTCCGTTTGTTTAGTCCGGAAGTTGAAGCTAAAAAACAGCAGGCTCTGGCCAGCCTGCAGTCTGCTTTAGCCTTGCAAGCCACAGCTGAGCGCGGTTCCCAACAGGAAAATATCGACAGTCTATATGCCAACTGGCAGGCCATGAAAGCCCAGCAAGACCTGGCTCAAACCACCTATCAGCGTGGTGCCAACCTGTTTAAGGAAGGCGTCATTTCACGCCAGCGCCGCGATGAAATGCACGCCGCGGCTCAATCTGCCGCACAAATGACCGAAGCGGCTTATCAGCAATATGCACGTGCCAAACGCGGCAGCACGCCAGAACAGAAATCCTCCGCCGATGCCCAGGTGGAGATTGCCAAAGCGGCCGTTGCAGAAGCCAATGCACTGGAAGCTGAAACCAAACTGGTGTCCCCGATCAACGGCACAGTGTCTAAAACCTATGGCAAGGTGTCGGAACTGGTGGCTATGGGTGTACCCGTGGTCAGTATTATTCAGGAGGATGAGCTTTGGGTCAGCCTGAATATCCGTGAAGATCAATACGCGCAGGTCTATCAGGCCAAATCGGTTGAAGGCTTTATTCCTGCATTAAACAAAAAGGCCCTGTTCAAGATCAAAAAGATTGATGCCGAGGGTGAATTTGCCACCATTAAAACCACGCGCCAAACCGGTGGCTATGATATTCGCAGTTTCAAGATTCAGCTCACCCCTGCCCAGCCAATTGCAGATTTAAAAGTCGGCATGAGTGTGCTGTTTAAAGTACAAGAGTCTTGATCATGCTACAGGGCATACTGCGCGAACTCGGCTATTTGCTCAGGCATAAGTGGGACTTGTGCATGATCACGCTTGCACCTGTCTTTGTGATTGTGCTGTTTGCCAGTATGTTTTCTGCCGGGAAACCGAGCCATCTGCCAATTGCAATTATTGATCAGGACCAGAGCGAACTGAGCCGGACGATTATTCATCATGCCAGTCTGAATCACACCCTGAGCATCAACAGTATTTCCAGCAGTCAGGATGAGGTTGAACAGTTACTCAATCAAAACAAAATCTGGGGTTATATCACTATTCCCGCAGGTGCCGAACAACGCCTGGTACAAGCCAAGGATGCTGGAATCAGCATTGCCTATAACCAAAGCTATTTTAGTGTCGGCAATAGCATTTCATCGGCGATGCTGGTCAGCACCTTGCAGGCACTGGCCGATTTTACCGGGCACAGTTATCTGGAAAACCAGATTCCCTATTTGAATGCACCAACGCCCAATATCAAAATTTCGCCGCTGTTTAATCCGGGGCTCAGTTATGAGTTCTATCTGGAACCTTACATGATTCCGGCAATTTTACATTTATTGCTCTGCTGTTGCGTGGCTTTTGCCGTAGGACAGGAGCTGAAATTTGGCTCGGCCAAAACATGGCTCGATGGTCAAAATTTATGGCTTGCCCTGCTTTCCAAAAATATGACCTATGTGCTGATTTTCAGTTTCTGGACCTGGTTATGGATGTTCTGGATGATTGAAATGCGTGGCTGGTTTGTACAGGGACAGCTCTGGCCCATTTTATTGGGACAATTTCTGCTCTATAGCGCTTATGCCCTGATCAGCAGCAGCGTGGTTTTGGCCACCCGTGATCTGGCGAAAAGTTTTGGTTTTATTGCGGTCTATGGCGGGTCATCTTTAAGTTTTGCCGGCGTGACTTTACCGCTAAACAATGCTCCCTTATTTACCCAGTTCTGGTCCAATATTATTCCCTATACCCCTTATGCCAAGTTACAGACGGAACAATGGGTCGTGGGCAGTCCCGTATCCATTTCACTGTTACCGCTTGCAATTTTAGTTGTGTATTGCCTGTTTTATCTGGGCACAGCCTACTTCTTCCTTAAAAAATATGTAAAGGGAGTTTAGGCATGAAAACACTCAGAAATTTTCTGCACTTTTATTTAAAAACCTTTCAGGATATTGCACGTAACAGTTCGATCTTGACCACGTTGGTACTCTCGGTATTTTTATATAGTTTCTTCTACCCAACGGCTTATAAGGCAGAACATGCCGAATCTTTACCGATTGTGATTGTCGATGAAGAACAAAGCCTGGTGACCTCGAGTATTATTGGCGAAGTGACTAAAAGTCCCAATGTTGAAATCCGTGCAGTCACCGGGAATTTTGCCGAAGCACAGCAGATGATCAAGCTGCAACAGGCGGACGGAATTTTACTACTTCCAGATAACTTATCTGGCAGTCTGCGTCGAGGTGAAGTTGGGGGCATCGGTTTATATTTAAGTGCCGCCAATTTCTTGAAAACCCAAAAGATTGGTTTGGGACTGGCGGCATCGATTGAACATGCGCTGGCCGAACAGGCTGAAAAATTTCAGCATATTTCTGAATTTTCCCCTGCGCTGTCCATTCATCAAATTCCATTATTTAACACCCTGTCCGGGTATGGCAGCTATATTTTCCCTGCCGTTGCCCCACTGATTATCCATCAAACCATTTTGCTGGGCTTGTGCATGTTAATTGCGACTTATCGTGAAAAGCACTGGATACCCAGTCGAACCGAATTTTGGGCTTTATGGAGTGCTATTTTAACCATTGGCTTTTTGGGCTGTTTGTATCTGTTTGGATTTACCTTCTGGCTGAATGACTATCCGCGTGGTGGCAACTTCTGGGGCATGCTCATTGCGGTTCCTATATTTCTGAGCTGCGTGATTGGCCTCAGCATGCTGATTGCCTCTTTTCTGGATATGCCTGAACGTGCCGGCCATGTGATCGTGTTTAGCTCGATTCCCCTGTTTCTGCTTTCAGGTACGGCCTGGCCGCATGCCGCCATGCCAGAGTGGATGCAGTATTTAGGCAAAGCCCTCCCTTCCACCCAAGGCATACAGATGTTTATTCAATTGAACCAGATGGGCGTGCCTACTCAACTGGTCATTCCGAAAATGATTTATCTGGCAAGCTTTGCCGGCATTTGTCTGGTTTGGGCATTTTTTCGCCTGACCCGATCTACCAGAAAGTAAGTTTTTAGCTATGAGCTTATAAGTTTATTAAATGAAACCTTACAATTTGATTATTTTTTATACCAATACTGCTTTTTTTTTGACCTTTTGAATCAATTATGAAGAAAAAAGTTAGATTGAATATATTAATCGATGCAAAATAGCCCCCTGTTTATATTTCATGAATATTTTTTATATTATTCATTCCCACGCTCCCCTTTAACATGCCGATGTGATATCGACAGTGTTATAGCAGCTTTTTTATTAAAATTTGATTTTAAGGGCTTAGCATGAAAAAGATTAGGATTAGTCTTGCTTGGCAAATCGTCATTGCGCTCATTTTAGGTGTGCTTGTAGGCTCCTTTCTACATTATTCTCCCGAATATCGTGAAACTCTGATTAATAATCTGCTGAGCCCTTTGGGCGCAATCTTTATTAATTTGATTAAGATGATTGTCGTTCCACTTGTACTTTCAATGCTGATACTCGGTATTGCAAATGCAAGCCATGGTCAAAACCTGGGTAAACTGGGCTTCAAAACCATTGTTTATTTTGAAATTATTACCACTGTTGCGATTATTGTCGGTCTGGTTGCTGCGAATATATTCCAGCCGGGCGCCGGTATTGACATGTCGAGCCTGACTCAAACCGATATTTCCCAATATCAGCAAACCACCCAGGAAGTGAGTAGCCACTCGCATGGTCTGGTCAACACCATTTTATCTTTAATCCCGTCTAATATTTTTGGATCACTGACCGATGGGCATATGTTACCAATCATCTTCTTCTCCGTGATCTTCGGTATTGGTTTGGGGTCTTTGGCGAAAGAAACCAGAAAACCGCTGATTGATGTATTGCATGCGATTTCTGAAACCATGTTCAAAGTCACCCATATGATCATGCTTTTTGCACCATTCGGCGTATTTGGCCTGATTGCGGCAACCGTTGCGAACTTTGGCTTTAGTTCTCTGCTGCCATTAGTGAAATTGGCGCTTCTGGTTTATGGTGCTATTTTCTTCTTCATCTTTGTCATTTTAGGACTTGTCGCCAAATTCTGCGGTTTCAGTATTTGGGAAATTATTAAAATTCTGAAAGATGAGCTGATTCTGTCTTATTCAACTGCAAGTTCCGAGACAGTATTACCGCGCCTGATGGAAAAAATGGAAGCCTATGGTGCACCAAAATCCATTACCAGTTTCGTGATTCCAATTGGTTATTCATTTAACCTGGACGGTTCGACCTTATATCAAAGTATTGCAGCCATCTTTATTGCGCAGCTTTACGGTATTGATTTAACCATGACCCAGCAAATCATTCTGGTGTTAACCCTGATGATTACTTCTAAAGGTATTGCCGGTGTGCCTGGCGTGTCTTTTGTTGTGCTGTTGGCAACCTTGGGCAGTGTCGGTATTCCGCTTGAAGGCCTGGCATTTATTGCCGGTATTGACCGTATTCTGGATATGGCACGTACTGTATTGAACGTAATTGGTAACTCATTGGCTGTTCTTGTGATCAGTAAATGGGAAGGCCAGTTCGATGCTGAAAAGCAAAAAAATTATGCTGTTGAAATCAAAGAAGCTGCATAATTTATAACATCATAGAGAAGGAAGCTTCGGCTCACTACTGTCCCACAGTTTACTTTAAATAAAAAAAACCTGAGTCTAAATAGTTAAAATATGAGTGCAAACAAACACTTTAACTATAAAGGACTCAGGTTTTGTCACATCAG
>NZ_JBNCAT010000028.1:0-38869 GCF_049808495.1 Acinetobacter sp. G11 | reverse complement strand
TAAGGTCACTCTTTGTGCCTGATAAAAAATGGCGAAAACAAGAAGAACCTCAATTGAGGTTCTTCTTGTGATATTTGTGGGACAGCAGTGGCTTCGGCTTCCTTTTTTATTTCTTAAATATCTATTAAATCTAATTCTTTAGATAACTTGCATAAGTCAAAGAATTATTTATAGGCTCTTTTAAAAATCAGCATTGCCTCATTTGATTGATTCAATTTTTATGCCTTTGCCTAGGCATTACCTCTACTTTTGAAAGGTCAAAAGTAGACAAAAACCTTTTGTTTCCCATACATGACATCCTTGTCATGATGGGAAACGTGTGGCATCCATGCCACACTCATGACTCCAATAATGAAAGAAGTCTTTTAATCCTGCGACTTACCTTTAAGAATATCAATTAATCTAATTTTGACTCATTGAATCAAATAGCTTATGTAAATCCTAGCTATTGGCTTTTATTCTTGTTTTTAAGAATAATGAATCATCGTCTCCTAAAACCATTAAAATCACCTATTCAGAAATTAATTTTTTAAAAATCCAAACATTCTTATTCTAAGTAATAATTATTAGTGGTAAGGAAAACATCCTGCTAACAAATCATAAGCATAAAAAAAGAGCGCCTAAGCGCCCTTCTCTTTGATGTCAAAACTTAGTCATCAGCATCTCTTAAATCAGATTCAGTATCGGCTTCATCGGCAATGGTTTCATCATCCACCAAAGTTTCAGAATCAATCAAGGCCTCAGAGGCAACGACTTCTTCGCCTTCCACTGCTTCAATAAACTCATCTTCTTCCACTGCTTCAACCGAAACCACACCAACAAGCAACTCGTCATTACCTAAACGGATCAGACGTACGCCTTGTGCGTTACGACCGGTTTGAGCCACTTCAGAAGCACGGGTACGGACCAAAGTACCGCCATCAGAAATCAGCATCAGTTCTTTAGAAGCATCAATTGCAACCGCACCCACCAACTGACCGTTACGTTCAGAGGTCTTGATCGCAATCACACCCTTACCGCCACGTTTCTTGGTCGGGAAGTCATCTACCGGGGTACGTTTACCGTAACCGTTTTCAGATGCACACAGCACTTCACCCGTTTCAGGAACAACCACCAATGAAACGATACGGCTGATTAATGCTGAATCTGAAGCATCTTCGTCATCTGAATCGATATCGGCATCTTCGGCATCTTCAACTTGCGCTGCACCAATGGTCACGCGCATACCGCGTACACCCTTGGCTGAACGTCCCATTGAACGTACATCGGTTTCAGCAAAACGGATTGCTTTACCTTCATTCGAGAACAACATGATTTGCTGTTCGCCATCGGTAATCGCAACGCCAATCAAAGTGTCATCGCCATTCAGTTCAATGGCACGCAAACCGTTTGAACGGACATTACTGAACTGTTCAAGTTCTACACGCTTGATCGTGCCGTACTCGGTCGCCATAAACACATAGAAGTTTTTACGTACCGCTTCGGCTTGCTGCGCAAAGTCGGCAATGATTTCATCATCCAGATCGCTTGCTGAAAGCTCAATGCCCAATTGCTTCAATTGAATACGTAATGCATCAGACAAGTCATCAGCACCCTCTTCAAGTTCAGCAAGTGCTGCTTGAAGTTCAGCATAGTGGGCATTGATGATTTCATTTTCTTGCAGTTTTGCAGCATTGGCTTTTACAAATGCCTTGAAATCTGCCAGACGTTCTTTGAATTTCTTCGGCGCATCAATCACCGGAAGAATGGCGGTAATGGTTTCATTGGCTTCAAGCGGCAACAGGTTCACCATTGGGCGACCTTTGGCACCACGCGAAGCTTGCGGCACTTCAAACACTTTCAGACGATAGACTTTACCAACATCGGTGAAGCAAAGCACGGTTGCGTGGTTCGAGGTCACAATCAGATGCTGGATATAATCATCTTCTTTCATTGAAGTTGCAGACTTGCCACGACCACCACGACGCTGTGCAGCGTAATCAGAAAGCGGCTGGGTTTTCGCATAACCGGTTTTAGAAACGGTCAATACCACCTGTTCTTCTGGAATCAGATCTTCGCGAGAGAAATCAATACGTGATTCAACAATCGCGGTACGACGTGCATCGCCATACTGTTGCAGAATTAGCGCCAACTCTTCTTTAATCACGCCCATCAACAGGTTGAAATCGTTCAGGATTGCCGTTAATTCAGCAATTTGACCCAAAATTTCGCTGTATTCTGCATGCAGCTTGTCTTGTTCCAGACCGGTTAAGCGGTGTAAACGCAATTCAAGGATTGCACCGACCTGTGCCGGAGATAAACGGTAAACATTGCCATCCAAACCGAATGGACGGCTTGGATCTTCACCTTCAATCTCGTCAGGACGTACAGAAACCGAACCTGCTTTTTCCAGTAAAGCAACCACACCACCCGCAGCCCACTCGCCCGCCTGTAAACGTTCACGCGCTTCGCCCGGGTTGGCAGAGGTCTTGATGGTTTCAATAATCGCATCGATGTTTGCGAGTGCAACGGTCAAGCCTTCCAAAATATGGCCACGTTCACGCGCTTTGCGCAGTTCGAACATGGTACGGCGAGTTACCACTTCCTGACGGTGACGGATAAACGCCGCAATGATGTCTTTCAGATTCATCAACTTCGGCTGGCCATTGTCCAGGCAGACCATATTGATGCTGAATGAATTCTCTAACTGGGTATTCAGGAACAGGTTGTTGACAATCACTTCAGCATTTTCACCACGCTTCAGGTCAATGGCAATACGCATGCCTTCTTTGTCTGACTCGTCACGAAGTTCAGAAATACCTTCCAGTTTTTTCTCTTTGACTAACTCGGCAATACGCTCAATGGTTTTTGCCTTGTTGACCTGATAAGGAATTTCAGTAAACACGATGGTGCTACGGCCAGATTTCTGGTCTTCTTCAATATGGTATTTACCACGGATGTGAAGACGGCCTTTACCGGTACGGTAAGCATCGACAATACCCGATTTACCGTAAATGATACCGCCTGTAGGGAAATCCGGACCAGAGATGTGCTCCATCAAGCCTTCAATGGAAATATTCGGGTTTTCCGCATAAGCCAAACATGCATTGATGACTTCGGTCATGTTGTGTGGCGCCATATTGGTCGCCATACCAACCGCAATACCGGTCACACCGTTAATCAGCAAGTTGGGAACACGTGTCGGCATCACTTCTGGAATACGTTCAGAACCGTCGTAGTTGTCTTCCCACTCGACAGTGTCTTTTTCCAGATCAGCCAGAAGTTCATGGGTGAGCTTACGCATACGTACTTCGGTATAACGCATTGCTGCTGCGCTATCGCCATCGACTGAACCGAAGTTACCCTGACCATCCACCAATTGATAACGCAGGCTAAAGTCTTGCGCCATACGAACAATGGTTTCATAAACAGCTGAGTCACCATGCGGGTGATATTTACCGATCACGTCACCGACGACACGGGCTGACTTTTTGTATGCTTTATTGTAGTCGTTGCCCAATTCGTGCATAGCGAAAAGCACACGACGATGAACAGGCTTTAAACCGTCTCTCACGTCAGGTAATGCACGAGAAACAATAACACTCATGGCATAGTCGAGATACGAGCTTTTGAGTTCATCCTCAATGGCAATCGGTCGGATTTCCGATACGCTCATGCATACTCCTTATTACAAACAGCCATTCAGACTGTTCGTTTTATATAATCAATCTAGCAAAAAATTAACCCAAAATAAGCTGAGTTAAAGTCTAAATACAGCCATAAATTATAGCATAAATTCTGCTGTTTTTGTGCCATATCTCTTATCTTAATCTTGTTAATTTTCTATAATTTATCGTTTATTTTTTCAGCACTTTCATTTGTCGGAATTTTATGTGAATTCGTTCATTTTATTCGAGGTCGAATCGAAAAATTTAGCGTTCTATGTTTATGCAGCTTATTCAGTTAAAATGCACTTTTCACTTTAAAAAAGATAGAAATCAATCAAATCTCATTTATATCCCAGCTATGCAAATACAAGCACCCTACATTACCCTTTTTAAGCGCATACAGACGCTCATCAGCTTCGGGCACATTTACGCCATCGCTTGACTCTTCAAGCCATAAAAATGAATAAATGAAGAAATCCAGCCATAAAAAAACGCCCCCGAGCTGAGCAGAAAAGCATTGCTTTCACTGCTTGCACAAGAGCGTTTTTTGAAACTGATTTCGAGAATTAGATTTTAGAAACCAATTCTGGAACTACAGTGTTCAAGTCACCAACTAACCAGTAGTCAGCTACTGCGTTAATTGGCGCTTCTTCATCTTTGTTGATCGCAACGATCACTTTAGACTCTTTCATACCCGCCAAATGCTGGATGGCACCAGAAATACCGACAGCGATGTATAGCTCAGGCGCAACGATTTTACCCGTTTGACCAACCTGCATGTCGTTTGGAACGAAACCAGCGTCAACCGCAGCACGTGAAGCACCTTGAGCAGCGCCAAGCTTGTCCGCCAATGGATCCAGGATCTTGTGATAGTTTTCACCAGAACCCACACCACGACCACCAGAAACCACAATGCGTGCAGCGGTTAATTCTGGGCGTTCAGATTTCACAATTTCTTCTGAAACGAATTTAGAGATACCTGCATCGCCAGTAGACGCAGCAGCTTCAACGCTAGCAGAACCACCATCGCTTGCTACAGCATCAAATGCAGTACCACGAACAGTTGCAACAACAACTGCTTCGCCAGATTCTACAGTGGCAATTGCGTTACCTGCATAGATTGGACGTTTAAAGGTTTTAGGACCTTCAACAGCGATAATGTCAGTGATCATGCTGACATCTAAAAGCGCAGCTGCACGTGGCAGAATGTTTTTACCTGTTGTGGTAGAAGCAGCAAGGATATGGCTATAGCCTTTGCCCAATTCAGCAACAAGTTTAGCCACATTTTCAGCCAACTGGTTTGCATAAGCAGCGTCGTCTGCAAGCAATACTTTACTTACACCCGCAACTTTAGCTGCCTGGTCAGCAACGGCTTGCGCGTTCGAGCCAGCTACCAATACAGTGATATCACCACCGATTTTTTGCGCCGCAGCAACAACGTTTAAAGTAGCAGCGTTTAATGCTTTGTTGTCGTGCTCAGCGATAACTAAAATACTCATGATTTTTATCCTTCTGTATTAGATCACTTTCGCTTCATTTTTCAATTTTTCTACAAGCTCGTCTACAGACTTCACTTGTACGCCCGCTTTACGTTCAGCAGGAGCTTCAACTTTAACTGTTTTCAGTTTAGTTGTCGCAGTAACACCGAAATCTGCTGGAGATTTGGTATCAAGCGGTTTTTTACGCGCTTTCATGATGTTTGGAAGAGCCGCATAACGTGGCTCGTTCAAACGCAAGTCAGTCGTAATAATTGCTGGAAGTGCAAGCTCAACAGTTTGTAAACCACCGTCAATTTCACGAGTCACTTGTACTTTGTCGCCTTCAACTTTCACTTCTGATGCGAATGTACCTTGACCTGCACCAAGTAAAGCGCCAAGCATCTGACCCACCTGGTTAGAGTCGTCATCAATGGCTTGCTTACCTAGAAGGATGAGTTGTGGCTGTTCAGCATCAACAACACCTTTCAGGATTTTAGCCACTTCCAAAGCACCGAGCTGGCTGTCGTCAGCTTCAACCAGGATACCGCGGTCAGCGCCAAGTGCCATTGCAGAACGGATTTGTTCTTGCGCTTCTTTAGGACCAATAGAAACAACAACGATTTCTGAAACAGTTCCTTTTTCTTTTAAACGAACCGCTTCTTCCACTGCGATTTCACAAAATGGGTTAATTGACATTTTAACGTTTGTTAAGTCAACACCACTGTTGTCCGGTTTAACGCGAACTTTAACGTTGGCATCAACCACACGTTTTACAGCAACAAGAGCCTTCATGTAATCCTCGGCTGTTTTAGCAAATGTAAATGTTGAGAAAAGTTATAATAACTCTTCACTTAAATTTTTTTAGGTGCCCTATCTTGCAATGTGTACGGCATTTCGGTCAAGTCACAATTATCGAAACAGCTGTAAAAATGCATCATTTTCCTTGAACTTGGCGTTCATATTTTTTTCCAATACTTTTATTAAGATGAAATTCCTGAATATTTATTTATTTTTTAAGTATTGATTTTTAGTATTTTTTTATCTGATTAACTTCATCAAAAGTTCTGATTTAATACATATTTTCGATGAGTTTCTGGCGGGTCTGGCGTACATGGCTGACAAAATAGCCAAATTAATGCCTTGTCATTTAAGACAGCTTACCCAAATTTTTTCAGCCCGTTTGCCCTAAAATTGAGCGCTTTTTTAAGTTAAAGATGTAACAAATTACTTTTTAAAGATAAATACCCTGTCCTACAGGGAAGCATGCCATGACAGCATGCTTCCCTGACATTTATCAATTCATGATCAGCCAGGTTGCCGCCAGCATGAGCAAGCCGCCTGAAGCACCATCAATCCATTTCTGCTTACGCTCATCAATATCGGCTTTTTGGGTCACTTTGGCAAAAACTATGCTCAAACTGCCATACACTACAAAGATGAGTCCAATAAAGATCAAGGACAGGATTAAACCCTGGTTCACCGTGTTCCCGGTCTTATCAATAAACTGCGGTAAAATTGCAAAATAGATCAGCATGCCTTTGGGATTCAAGAGTGCAGTAAAAAAACCTTTTTTGATCGGACTGGACGACAATTTTTTCTCGATCGTGATTTTATTTTGACTGAACACCGACTTGATCAGGCTAAAAGCCAGAAATAAGAGATAAGCGATCCCGAGCCAGCGAATGCTTTCAAATAACACCGGGAACGAGACAATAATGGCTGCAATACCCAAAGCCACCAACACAGAATGGACTAAATAGCCCAGGCAAATCCCTACAGTGGCCAGCATGCCTGCTTTTGCATCTTTACCCATCACTTGTGACAGGATAAACAGCATATCTGGCCCAGGGGTGAAAATAAGCGGGATAACCGTTAAAGCGAACAGTGCAAATACAGACATTTCCTTTTCCCTTTCCATGCCTTGAAAGTGAAAATTAGTATCGAATAAATAGTACAAAATAGGATTTCAAATATTCTATAATTATGATTATTTTTCGAATTATATTCTAATTTATGAAACTATCTTCCAAGTCTGTTTCAGTAAAGCTGGATCGAATTGATAAAAATATCATTCAAGCCTTGCAAAATAATGGCCGTATGCAAAATAACGATCTGGCCCGAGAAATCGGACTGTCTCCTTCTTCCTGTTTACGGCGGGTAAAATTACTGGAAGAAGCAGGCGTGATTCAGAGTTACACCACTGTGGTCGATCCGCAAAAAATTGGCTTGCAGCTGATTCTGTTTTCACGAATCTGGTTAACCGGACAGGACGCCGAAACCATTGATACCTTCATTGAAGCCATGAAGGAGCTTCCTCAGGTTATGGAGTGTTATATTATTTTGGGAGAATGCGATGCCATGCTGAAAGTGGTCGTGCCCGATCTGGAAAGTTACCGTAAATTTCAGTCGGCACATCTCACCAAGAAAAACGGCATCACCAGTGTAAAAACCGATTTACCCAGTCAGATTATTAAGCAGAGTTTCCAGTTACCGCTTGATGATCTTTAGGCACGCTCATCATTTTTCAGTATGCTGAAAATTGCCGTGCACATAAATCTGTTATTGCTTAGATAGAAAATTGAAGTGGAGCAGCAAGAACTTGCTTCGCTTTGCGCTTGATCATCTTATAAAACTTTAGGGCTACATTCATGATATCGCATGAAATCAGGTAGCCCTTGATCAAGTCTGCAAATTTAAAGGCTGCTTATACAGGCTGGCTTTGCAAAAAGTCACGATGGATGTGGCTTAAATCAATCAAATCGTAAGCTTGAAGATTAAATATTTCCCAGACTGCTAAAAAGTCTTCTTTTAAATCTACATTTGATGTGGCAATGGGACGTTCTTGCCATTGCAGGTCTGAAATCCATAGATAGGTCTGGTGAGTCACATCATTAATCGCCTGTACCTTACCTTCTGAATTGATCCCTTGTACATGCGCACCTGCAGGTAAAACCGGTTCGATGTTCGGCAAACTAATTTCTACAAAATGTTTCACTTGACGAAGTCCATAACCTGCAAAAATTTCTTTTTGCGCAGCCGTTAACTGATCATACTTCTCTAAAATTCCCGCAATCATTGATTCGCCTGTCATTTTCCTTTCCAATATTTAACCCACCAGCAGTGCAAACATAAATCATTCCATCACTATATATGATTCACGCAATTCACTGTATGGTTAGAGGTGATTCTTATACCTTATAAATTGACTTTTTATTATCCGACAATAGTTCAAAATGTCATCTTTATGGACTGATATTTTTGCATATGCTCATTTAACTTTAATGAACTCCTTGGACTGCCACTAAAAAATTATGCAAAGTCCAAGCCAGCTTGGTTCAAATTTTAACATTGTTACGACTTTTTAAGTTACGACTTTTTAACCTGCGCTCGCGGATGCGCCTGATCATACACCTGAGCCAAATGATCGAAATCGACATGGGTATAAATTTGCGTGGTGGTCAAATTGCTATGTCCCAGCATTTCCTGTACTGCACGCAAATCCCGACTGTTGGATAACATATGACTGGCAAAGCAATGCCGCAATAAATGTGGGTGCAAATCGACATTTACCCCGGCACGCAGGGCTTGCAGTTTCACCCGGTTTTCAATTTGCCGCGCTCCTAGTGGGCTGCCCTTCTGGGTAATAAACACATGGGCATCCGGGACAAAATCACCGTACCATAATGGATAGACTTGCAGCCATTTCATCACTGCATCTCGAGCCTTGCTGCCAAAAGGTACCACCCGGGTTTTATTGCCTTTACCGGTAATACGTAACAGCTGACGGTTAAAATCGATATCTTTAATCCGTAAACCTTGCACTTCTGCCAAACGCAAGCCACTGGAATACAGCAGTTCTAAAATGGCTTTATCCCGTAGCCACATTTGCTGTTCAATGGGTTTTTCAGGGGCGGGCTGATCCAGAATCTGGTTCACGGTTTCAATGTCAACCATCCCCGGAAGCGGTCTGGGAATACGTTTTAATTGAAAATCATCCGCCGGATTAAATGCCAGATACTGTCCCTGCTCGGCCCATTTCATAAACTGGCGAATGGACGAGAGCATACGCTGTAAGCTACTGGAACTTAAGCCTTGCTGTTCCACTTTATAGGCTAAATATTCGCGTAAATCAGTGGTTTCGATATTGGACAGATCCAGTTTTTTAGCTTCACAAAAGTTTAAAAAATCGGAAACATCACGTTCATAAGCCTGCAAAGTATGTTTAGACTGATTTTGAATTTCACGTTCTTTGAGCCACATTGCAAGTAACTGACTTTGATCAACGGTCATGATGCTGCTCCGGCTTAAAGGCTTGCAAATAAAGATTCAAAACTGTGTGTTTGCAAGATGATGGGTTGAATTATGAAAATAGTCTAGCAAAAAATCCTTTTTCCTTCTGTTTTTTCCGTACATAGAACGGAGCTGTTTCCTGACGCAAGTAATGCTCTAATCCGCTAGTAGCGTGTACGTCATCTAAATGTATAAGATCAATCAATCTTTTTCTCACTAAGCTTTCATACGCTACGTGTCCAATCTGATTTTTTAAACGTTGAAAGGATTCATCACTTATAGTCTGATCTGTTTCAAAACCAATCAACAATGTAGGTTCCTGATCACGCTTTGGATCATGCATCTGTGCAAGATATGCCATTTTGACTTCAGGTTTGGTTTTAAGTAAAACTCGTAGCTGATCAATCATTTCATGAGGGTATTCTGCAGGTTGACCGAGCAATACTTCCCTCTGCTCTTGATACTCGTAACTTTCCAATAGCGAACCATACCCACCTTGTAAAAGAGCTTCCACTTCCTGAGGGAAAAACTCTTTCCCATATTCACTGTATGGGTTTAACACTAAATTAGCCCCTAAAGTCAGTTCAAAGAAACCTCTAGCAGGCAGACGTAAATATGATTGTTCATCTTGAATCGCTTTTTGCAAACTCTCTAAAGATAAGAAAAAAGGCAGATATGTTTCACCCTTTTCATTCTGAAAATGTATCAAACTCACTTGGCTCCCTTCAGGAAGTACATCTGAACTTCCCTGTGGACTGGTCTTGTCACTAAATCCAATACAATAAATCTCAGCGTTCAATAATTTTTCTAAAAATTCCGGACGTTGACTTAGCTCCGAACTCGCTTTGACAAGAAGATGTTCTAATTTCCTTTCGTTATTTTCCATGTTGTATTCTCATTATATTGAATAACCATCATTTCATTTATTAAGGGTATAAAAAAGCCCCGACGAATCAGGGCTCTAATTTCAACCTTGGTAATAACTCAAATCGATACGACCTTGATAGACGTTTGCTGTTGGACCGGTCATCCACACCACATCGCCTTCTTTCCATTCAATTTGTAACTTACCACCGGCCAGTTCGATTTCAACATTATTAGCCAACAGACCACGGCGCATACCGGAAACCGCAGCGGCACAGGCACCTGTACCACAGGCTAAAGTTTCACCTACACCACGTTCAAATACACGCAGACGGGCATGTTTTTCATCAATAATTTGCATAAAACCGGCATTGACACGTTGCGGGAAACGCACATGTGATTCTACTTGTGGTCCAATACGTGCGACATCTGCGGTAATCACATCGGGAACAATGGTCACTGCATGCGGATTGCCCATATTCACGACATCAATAGTCAGCTTTTCATTGTTGGCCAGCTCAATGTCATACAAGTTTTCCGGTTCATCTGCCAAAAATGGAATTTCATTGGGCAAGAATTTAGGATAACCCATGTTCACACGAACCCAGCCATTCACACCCAGCTCAGGCTCTACAATACCAGCTTTGGTCTGCACCTTGATTTTAGTTTTGGTGGTGAGCTGACGTTCATGCACAAAGCGGGCAAAACAGCGCACCCCATTACCGCATTGCTCCACTTCCGAACCGTCGGCATTGAAAATGCGGTATTTAAAATCGACATTAGGTAAATCTGGCGGCTCAACAATCAGCAACTGGTCGAAACCGATGCCAAAGTGGCGGTCTGCCAAACGCTGAATGGTGACAGTATCCAGGTAGGCACGCTGGCTGATCAGGTCAACTACCATGAAGTCATTGCCCAGACCATGCATTTTGGTAAATTCTAAAAACATCTCAGATATCTCCATTATGGCAAAAAGCGTTCACGTTCCCACAAAGATTCAATGCTCTCACGCTCACGAATCAAATGTGCCTGATCACCATCAACCATCACTTCAGCAGCACGACCACGGCTGTTGTAGTTCGAGCTCATCACGAAACCGTAAGCACCCGCACCCAATACGGCCAGTACATCATTTTCCTTGAGTGCCAGCTTGCGCTCTTTACCCAGGAAATCGCCGGTTTCGCAAATTGCACCCACCACATCCCACTCTTTCGCTTCCACGTCAGTACGCGGAGTCACTTCCTGAATATCCATCCAGGCTTCGTATAAAGCAGGGCGAATCAGGTCATTCATCGCCGCATCAATAATCGCAAAGTTACGGTGATTGGTCGGTTTGAGCAAATCGACTTTGGTCAGCAACACGCCGGCATTGGCAGAGATACTGCGGCCCGGTTCCATATACACTTTTAGACCGAGTTTTTCTAAACCTGGACGCAAGGCATTGGCATATTCTTCTACAGATGGAGGCGTTTCATCTTTATAGGTCACGCCCAAACCGCCACCAATGTCGATGTGTTTCAGATTGATGCCCATCTCTTTTAACTTGTCGATCATCACAATGACACGATCCAGTGCATCCACAAAAGGCTGGGTTTCAGTCAGCTGCGAACCGATGTGGCAGTCAATTCCTACAACGTCCAGGTTTGGCAATGACGCTGCATATTGATAGGTTTCAAATACGGCATCGGAAGGAATACCGAATTTGTTTTCTTTTAAACCGGTTGAAATGTAGGGATGAGTTTTGGCATCGACATCCGGGTTTACACGCAAGGAAATCGGGGCTTTTTTACCTAAGCTTGCCGCCACTTTCTGAATGCGGTCCAGCTCGGCATAAGATTCGACATTGAAACAGGCAATACCCACTTCTAGCGCTTTTTGGATATCTGCTTCAGATTTGCCCAAGCCCGAGAACACGATTTTAGAAGCATCACCACCGGCTTTCAGCACACGGGCAAGCTCACCGCCGGTGACAATATCAAAGCCCGCGCCACGCTTGGCCAGTACATTCAACACCGCAAGGTTAGAGTTAGACTTTACCGCAAAACAAATTTGATGGTCGATAAAGCTAAAAGCACGATCCATATCTAAATAATGCTTTTCAAAAGTTGCTTTTGAATAAACATAAAGTGGCGTGCCAAATTGCTGCGCAAGCTGTTGTAGAGAACATTGCTCGGCATGCAAAACCCCATTGATGCGGGTAAAACTCATGAATGTATCCTTTCGATGACGCGTTTAGATATTGAAAATTAATTCGTTGCAGCAGATGAAGCAGGAAGCTCTGGTGCTACTGGAGCGGCTTCTTGCTTGTTTGAGGATTGCTGGTTTGAATCTACATTGGGATATAACAAATATTTTGCACGTTTGTCGTAATTCGGATCACTCGGCAGCTGCAAAGCTCCGGACTGACCACAACCGACTAAAGCAAAACCTGTCGCCAATACACTGATGCAGCAAATGACAAGACGCATCTGACCACCTATTTCATATTTTCGAAGAAGTATAACCTGATCATGGGACATGACCAAAGCACTAAACGCTAGAGATTATAGTGAGATAAAAAAAAACGCCAGTTTCAAACTGGCGTTTTCATTTTTTAGCCGGATTATTTATGTTTCGGTTTGTAGAAACCAAAGTAGCCAATAATCAGGATAATGAACCAGATCGGGCTAACCATCAGCGCTTTCATGGTGTCTGCTTCTAAAGACAGCACATAAATCATGCCAATAAAGAAGATAATCACCACCCAGCAGGTCAACAAACCACCCGGTAATTTAAAGGTCGATTTTGCATGCAGTTCTGGACGTGTTTTGTAATACACGATATAGCTCCAGATAATCATCAACCAGACACAGATAAACAGGATGGTTGAAAGTGTGGTTGCCAGGGTAAACGCTTCAACCGTATTCGGTACAAAGTACTGAAGTGCTGCACCGAGTAACAAACACACCGCAGAGAAATACAGCGCATTGGCAGGCACAGCACGTTTATTCAAATGACCGAAGGCTTTAGGACCCTGTTCTTCACGTGACAGACCAAACAGCATACGGCTGGTCGAGAACACCCCGCTGTTCATGGAAGACATGACTGAAGACAACACCACCAGGTTCATGATAATTGCTGCAGCAGCAATACCGGCCTGGCTAAACAGGTTGACGAATGGACTGATGTTTGGATCGATCTTGTTCCATGGCGTAACGGACATGACAATGACCAGTGCCAGCACATAGAAAATGATGATACGAATCGGAATCGAGTTGACCGCTTTAGGCAAGTTGCGTTCAGGATCTTTGGTTTCTGCCGCAGTCGTACCGACCAGTTCCACACCAACGAAGGCAAAGATGGCAATCTGGAAACCTGCCAGGAAGCCAGTCACGCCTGTCGGGAATAAACCGCCATGTGACCAGAGATGAGTAAAGGACGCGACTTGACCTGTGGTAGAAGTGAATCCGGTAAAGATCATCCACAGACCCACAGCAATCAGCACCACAATGGCAATAATCTTGATTAAAGCAAACCAGAACTCTAATTCACCAAACAATTTAACGGTAACCAGATTCAGCCCCATAATAAAGACAATGGCGGCAATACTGATCATGACCCCTTCGCCAGGCGTAAACGGCAGCCCTCCGTTAAAGAATTGCAGGTAATAAATAATGGCCGACAAGTCAGCAATACCAATGGTGATCCAGCACAGCCAATAGGTCCAGCCGACAAAATAGCCCGCCCAGGGACCGATCAGGTCTGTGGAAAAATCAATAAAAGACTTGTATTTCAGGTTAGACAGTAGCAATTCGCCAAGCGCACGCATGACCAGAAAAACCATAAAACCGATAATCATATAAATGATCAGAATGGATGGTCCGGCCAGGCTGATGGTTTTACCCGAACCCATGAACAAACCTGTACCAATTGCCCCGCCAATCGCAATAAGCTGCAAATGCCGATTCGACAAACTCCGCTGCAGTTCACCACCTTCAGTCGATGAACGATGATTCTCATTTGACATTGTTATTTTCGTCTCTTAATTTCGTGTGATAAAAGTAGCTCAAATTAAAATAAATAAATAAAGTTTTTTGAGCGTTTGTTAAATATTTTTCAAGCTTGACTGTGTTTTTGTCGATTTTTCATCCACTTTCGGTCCATTTTGTATCCCTTTTTTTGCATTTCCCTTCAATTTAGCAGTTTACGTGCCAAGATAAAGTTTGGCGAGATTATATTCAAAAAATTGTATTTCCATACAGCTATTGCTACATTCTTCATCCATCTTCTGATTTATATAGATACCACTCAAATGAGCAAAGTCAAAACTGTTTACCGTTGCGAACAATGTGGAACTGACCATCCGAAATGGGCGGGACAATGTTCAGATTGCGGAGAATGGAATAGTCTGACTGAAGTACGTCTAGAACCTGCAATGAGTCACCGGGCACAGCCCAAAATGGGCGGCGGCTATGCAGGCCAGGCAGCAACGATTACCACCTTGAATAAAGTTTCTGTTTCACATGAAACACGTCTGGCGACAGGAATAGGTGAATTTGACCGTGTTTTAGGCGGTGGTCTGGTCACCGGTTCAGTGGTTCTGATTGGGGGTGATCCCGGAATTGGCAAATCCACCATCCTCTTACAAACTGCAACGCATATGGCAGCTGCCCAGAGTTCTGCTCTCTATGTGACCGGTGAGGAGTCGCTGTCGCAAGTCGCTTTGCGTGCCCATCGCCTGGAGTTGCCAACTGAACATCTTAAAGTCATGGCGGAAACCTGTGTGGAACGCATCTGCGAAGTGCTTGCACAAGAACGCCCTGCGGTGGCCATTCTGGATTCGATTCAAACCCTGTATACCGAAACCTTGCAGTCAGCACCGGGTGGCGTTTCGCAAATTCGTGAATCGGCAGCTTTACTGACCCGTTTTGCCAAAAATAGTGGCACGGCGCTGTTCATTGTGGGTCATGTGACCAAAGAAGGCGCACTGGCGGGACCCCGTGTACTGGAACACATGGTCGACTGTGTCCTGTATTTTGAAGGACAATCCGACTCGCGTTACCGGATGATTCGCGCGGTAAAAAACCGTTTCGGCGCAGTCAATGAACTGGGGGTGTTTGGCATGACCGATAAAGGCTTGCGTGAAGTGGCTAATCCGTCCGCCATCTTCTTGAGCCGTTATGATGAAGCCATTCCCGGTTCAATTGTGATGATCAGCCGCGAAGGCACCCGTCCCCTGTTGGTTGAAGTACAGGCGCTGGTGGATGATGCGCATGGACAACCACGTCGTGTGGCGCTTGGTCTGGAACAGAACCGCCTGAACATGCTGCTGGCTGTCATGCACCGTCACGGCGGGGTGCAAACCTCGGGGCAGGATGTTTATGTCAACGTTGTTGGCGGTTTAAAGATTACCGAAACCGGTTCGGATTTGGCCGTTTTACTGGCTTGTGCATCCAGCTTACGAGGTAAAGCTCTGCCACAACAACTGGCAGTATTTGGTGAAGTAGGCTTATCGGGCGAAATCCGTCCGGTGCCAAATGGTCAGGAACGCTTAAAAGAAGCCATTAAGCATGGTTTTAAATACATTATTTTACCGCGTGGCAATGCGCCACAAAAACCGATTCCGAATGTACAGATCATTTCAGTAGCACGTTTGCATGAGGCCTTGACGGAGGCGATGAACTTGAGTGAAGAGTTGGCTTAAGCTTAAACATATGAAAGGTTATGTAAAAAAATCACCAATTTGATATTGAAATTCGGTGCAAATGACTGCATAACTATAAAGATCTAATTTACTTTTTTATTTAGGAAAAATCGATGGAAGTTCGACAGCGTGGTTTGATGGCCGGTATTTTAATGGCAGCTATGGTGGTTGCACCAATGGCCGAAGCAAAACGTGCAGGTGGCGGTAAAAGCCATGGCATGAGCCGTTCTGCTGCCCCAACCCAGTCTTACCAACAACCGCGTCAAGCTACTCCTGTTCAACAACCTGTTGCCCCTACCCAACAAAAATCGGGTTCAGGTGTAGGTAAAATGGTTGCTGCTGGTGTTGCTGGTGCTGCAGTTGGTGCGGTAGCGGCAAATGCCTTAGCAGATGATAAAGCTGCAAGTGAAGCACAAACGCAGCAAGAGGAAGAAAAAGGCGGCATTCCTGGCTGGATCTGGATTCTTCTGGCAGCAGTAGTCGCTTTTTTCTTGTTCCGTAAATTCGGAGCAAAAAAAAAATTAGCCAATAACCCTTATGCACCAAACAATGCGGGTAACACAGCGCCGTTTGGTCAGCAAACTGCAGCACCACGTACTTCAAATGACAGCACCAACATTTTTGGTCAGTCTGTAGGTGGTTCTGCAGGTGCAGCAACTCAAGCGCCTTTTGGTGCTGCTTCAACACAAAGCGGCAACCAGCTGCCAGACGGTACTGAACCTGCTGCTTTCCTGCGCGTAGCCCGTCAGCGCTTTAACCATATTCAGTCTATGAATACAGCAAGCAATATTGCTGAAATTCAGCGTTATTTAACGCCGGACCTGTATCAGTCCATGTATAACGACATTATGGCGAACCAAGACCAGGACGTTGCCGAGTTCTCTAACCTGAATGCCATGGTGGTCGATTCTGCTACTGAAAATGGTCAGTACATTGTGAGCGTACGTTTCACGGGTACAGTAAGCGAAGACTTAAACAGCTTGCCACAACCGTTTACTGAAATCTGGCACTTTGTAAAACCAGCCGGTTCTAATCAGGACTGGTTAGTTGCCGGCATTCAGCAAGAAAGCTAAGTATTGGTGAACACCCTCTGTGCTAAATGCACTGACATGAGGGGATGTTTTTAGTCGCGATACTGTAAAAGCCAATCTTCGGATTGGCTTTTTTATTTCATTCCTTTTAGGCTATAGCAAAAGTTTTTGGATATAGGTATGTCTAACCGAATTTCCCCACCTGCCTCGCTGATGAATTTAGCCATTACAGGAAATGCAAAAGCGCAATTTGAACTGGCTGAACTGTATATGCAAAGCGAGCATGATGATGACATTATTCTTGCCGAGGAATGGGCGCTAAAAGCCGCAGAAAATGGCAATATTGAAGCGATGTACTGGCTGGGTGAAGGTTATACGGTTTATGCCAAAGACCTGGCTGAAGAAGACCCGGAAGAATCCAAAGCCCATTTTGAACTTGGCTATTACTGGCTAAGTAAAGCCAATATGCAAAAGCACCCTGCTGCGACCTTAGAATTGGCGGGTTATTTCCGTCGTGGTGATGTCATTGAAAAAGATGTGGTCAAATCTGTGTCTTTGGTCAAACAGGCTGCGGAATGGGGTGAAGTTCAAGCCATGCGTGATTTGGCTTTTATCTATGAAAATGGTCTAGGCATAGAAATAGATGAAGAAAAAGCGGATTACTGGACTGAAAAAGCACAAGCAGCTGAAAAATAAATTGAAGCTGGAAAAGCCCATTATTTTATGGGCTTTTGTTTTATACATTTTTTAAATATTAACGCCCGATATCATCATTGATATCGACCACAATCACTTGTTGGCAAATCCCTTCTGCTTTTCGTTGTTGTTCAAATATAGCCGCAGGCATCGCATCAAAACTGTCAAAGAAACAGATTTCATCTTCATTGACGTCATAAACAAGGGAGTGATTACCCACACCTTCCAAAGTATCGTAATAAACGATCACAAATTTATTTTGCTCAAAGGCTTGCTGGATTTGCTGATAATTTAACGCAGGAAGAATGGGTAAATTCAGCTGTTCAGCTTCCTGGTAACTGAGTTTTTCACTCTCCTGAAGATCAGCGTCAGGATCGGTATAAAACTGTACATGAAAACCAAACTTTTTCAGAGCGACAGCCAAGCCGATGGTGGTCGTGCCATTTTGTGCATCATATCTACAGACCTCTACCAGCTGCTGAATATCGGCATCTATCCCTAAATGTTGCAGCAGCATCCATACCGCAAAAATTCCGCCATTTGCTTCCAGACGGGCTAATTCTTCAGGCATTTCTAAAGCCATAATAAAAACTCAAAAATATGATTGTGCTGATAATAATCAATTTCAGATTGGAACAAAATCAATTTCCAAGTACAATACTTCGCTAGTCGAGGGATGCTGCGACGTTTTACAGGTACCAAATGTAAAAGCGCCAGGCTCGACGATCGGTCTATCTTTTTCTAGACAGACCAACAACGGCATCCGCGAACTGAATGATCAATTTTTGTTTTTATAAGGAGATCGTGATGAACGCGGTTAATGCTTCATTTACAGATTATAAAGTTGCCGATATTTCCCTAGCTGACTACGGCCGTAAAGAAATCAAGCTTGCTGAAGCAGAAATGCCAGCGCTGATCGGCTTACGTAAACGCTACTCAGCAGCAAAACCACTTGCAGGCGCGAAAATTCTCGGCTGTATCCATATGACCATTCAAACTGCTGTTTTAATTGAAACATTAGTTGAATTGGGCGCTGAAGTTCGCTGGACTTCTTGCAACATCTTCTCTACACAAGACCACGCTGCTGCTGCAATTGCTGCGCGCGGTATTCCTGTTTTTGCCTGGAAAGGTGAAACTGAAGAAGAATACATGTGGTGTCTTGAACAGCAAATCAATGTCAATGGCAAACCTTGGGATGCCAACATGATTCTGGATGATGGGGGTGACTTGACTGCTCTTGTTCATGAAAAATATCCTGAACTGATTGCTAAAATCCACGGTGTAACTGAAGAAACCACCACAGGTGTGCAACGTCTTTATGAAATGTTACGTGACGGCACTTTAAAAGTTCCTGCAATCAACGTAAACGACTCAGTGACTAAATCTAAAAACGACAACAAATACGGTTGCCGCCATTCTCTAAACGATGCAATCAAACGCGGTACTGACATGTTGATGTCTGGCCGTCGTGCACTGGTGATTGGTTATGGTGACGTAGGTAAAGGTTCGGCTCAGTCTCTTCGTCAGGAAGGCATGATCGTACGTGTTACTGAAATCGATCCGATCTGTGCGATGCAAGCATGTATGGACGGTTACGAAGTTGTATCTCCATATAAAAATGGCGTGCAAACTGGCAAAAAAGAAGACATCAACCTGGACCTTCTTCAAAATACTGACCTGATCGTAACAACTACAGGTAATTATCACGTATGTGATTCTGCAATGTTAGATACATTAAAAGCAGGTGCTGTGGTATGTAACATCGGTCACTTCGATACTGAAATTGATACCAACTACTTACGTGGCTACAAATGGGTTGAAGTTAAACCTCAAGTTCACCAAGTATATCGTACAGAAAATGAAAACGATTACCTGATCCTTCTTTCTGAAGGCCGTTTGGTGAACTTGGGTAATGCAACAGGTCATCCATCACGTGTAATGGACGGTTCATTTGCCAACCAGGTATTGGCTCAAATGCATTTGTTCGCCGAAAAATTTGCTGATCTTCCTGAAGACCAGAAACAGGCTGCGATTCGTGTAGAACTGCTTCCTAAAAAACTGGACGAAGAAGTTGCTGCTGCAATGGTTGCCGGTTTCGGCGGTGTCTTGACTCAATTGACTCAGGAACAGGCAGATTACTTAGGTGTGCAAGTTGAAGGTCCATTTAAATCTGAGACTTATAAATACTAATTAATTCATCCCTCTCCCTAACCCTCTCCTGAGCGTGCTTCAAGCATTGCTTTGAAGTTCAGCGCAAGAGAGGGAATATTCGTTACAAAATGAATGTTATTGAGGGTAAGTCCTCTCCTTTCAGGAGAGGACTTAGGAGAGGTGAAAAATATAAATAAGTATTTATAAAAAGGATTTAAACATGTCTAAACAGATTCCGATTTCCTTTGAGTTCTTCCCGACCAAAACTGATGCTGGTGCGGAAAAACTTAAAATGGTTCATCAAGAACTTCAACTGCTTAATCCAGAGTTTTTCTCTGTGACCTATGGTGCAGGCGGTTCTACACGCGAACGTACATTATCCACTCTGGCTGATTTCAATGGTAAAGGTACGCCTGTCGCCCCTCACCTTTCATGTATTGGTGATAGCAAAGAGCGTATTGCAGAATTGCTGGATTTGTACAAATCGCAAGGTATTAATCGTATTGTGGCACTGCGTGGTGACTTGCCTTCAGGTCAGGTGGGTTTGGGTGAATTGCCTTATGCACAGGACCTAGTTCGTTTTATCCGTGAACATTCAGGCGATCATTTCCATATCGAAGTGGCGGCTTATCCTGAAATGCACCCACAGGCAGAAAACTTTGATAAAGACATTCAACACTTTATTGAAAAAGCCAATGCTGGTGCCAATGCCGCTTTAACCCAGTTCTTCTTTAACCCGGATGCCTACTTCTACTTTGTAGATCGCATTCAAAAACAAGGCGTGAATATCCCGGTAGCGCCGGGCATTATGCCAATTACCAATGCCAGCAACCTGATTCGCTTCGCAGATGGTACCGGCGCGGAAATTCCACGCTGGATTCGCAAGCAATTGGCCACTTATGGCGATGACACGGCAAGCATCAAGGCCTTTGGTCATGAAGTCGTAGTGAAATTGTGTGAACGCCTGCTTGCAGGTGGCGCACCGAGCTTGCACTTCTACACCATGAATACCACAGATCCGACACGTCAACTCGTGACCGATCTTGGCCTAGCTTAACTTTATAACTGATTTGTGAGTAATACTTAAATGCCGCGTTTTTATATTGAAGCTGATTTGGCAGTGGATATGCATGTTGAATTAACCGAAACGGTTTTTCATCATTGGGTCAAAGTATTACGTGCACAAGCCGGTGAGAAAGCCACCTTGTTCAATGGACAGGGTGGTGAATATGAAGTTACGCTTATTGAAGTCGCAAAAAAATCAGCCCGTGTTTCTGTCGATTCCTTCAATCCGGATGACCGTACTCCAGCTTTTAGTACCCTGCTTGGACAGGTGATGAGCAAAGGCGACCGGATGGATTATGCCATTCAAAAAGCCACTGAGCTTGGAGTATCCAAAATCCAGCTACTGACTTCTGAACGCTGCGAAATGCGCCTTAAATATGATCGCGACCAAAAGAAAATCGATCACTGGCAAGGCATCGCCATCGCTGCTTGTGAACAATGCGGCATGAACAAGGTTCCTGAAGTGTTAGCGCCTGTATCTTTACAGGACTGGTTAGCCAGTGAGCTCCCGACCACAAAACTGGTCCTTGCTCCCAATAAAGATCAAGTGAATGTGCTAGAAAATGCGACGCAAGACATTGTGCTATTAATTGGACCTGAAGGTGGTCTAAGCGAAGCTGAAATACAATTATCCAACAATGCAGGATTTATAAACTGGTGTATCGGCAATCGCGTGTTACGCACAGAAACGGCTCCGATCGTTGCTTTATCTATTTTAAATTATAACTTAACTGTATAGTTCATCAGAATTTGGATGAATAGCCCCAGATTTGATTGATTTTTTTTAATAACATTATTAATCTTGATTTGAAGTTACAAATGTATATTTGAAATACAATTTAGGTTTTTAAACCCAACCAATATTTATAAAGTAATTTATCGCAAAACAATAATAAGGTTTTTGCTTATATGTCAGATATTCAAGACGAGTATATTAAACAGCATGTGAGTGCTTCACAAATTAACAATACGGTTCGACTTAGCCGCTTCTTTATTGTCAGTATTTTGATTGTATCGGCATATGTTTATGGCATTTACCAATTTTATTTTGCAAAACCTTCTTTCTATTTCAATCTTTGGTTTATAGGCACTGAACTTTTGTGTTGCCTGTGTTTGCTGATTAACAGTGTTTATTTTAAACCCGACCAATTTGCCTTAGCTCATGCACATCGCTGGCTACAGGTTCAAAACTTAGTGATTGGGAGTTGTATTGCTTCTGGCATGGGCCTGGTTTATTACTATCTACCTCTATACAACCCTGCTTTTAGTCATGTTCATGCTTTAATTTTGTCAGCACTATTACTGATTGTGAGCCAGGCATTTGCACTGACCTTTTTAACCCAGCGCTTAACCTATTTTTGTCTGGCCTTTATACCTGCTATTTTTCCTTATCTAACCTCACAATTTATCAACACAGAAACATCGGATCCTTTATTCCATCTAACCATTAATTTTGCACTGATTGTCATTTTATTATGCGCCAATATCACCTCGCGTATTCATCAGCGTATTTCTGCACTTTATTCGAAAAACAACCGTTTAGTTGAAAATGCCAAACAACAAGTGTTATGGACGGATGAATTATGCAAACAATTGCAAGCTGAAATTAATAAATCAAAAGATATAGAACTGCAATTACAATTAAACAATCAGCTGCTGGAACAAAAAGTTAAAGAACGGACCACTGATATTGCCAAAATGAATGCCGATCTGGAAAATCAGCAACAGAATCTGGTCTTGGCGCATGAAATTGCCGGACTTCGCCCCTGGGACTGGAATATCAAAGATCGTGAAATTCTGGTGACAGACTCGAAACAGCAAAAGATCCTGAAGCCCTCTAAACTGCATCATTATCAGCTGCAAAATATTATTCACCTGGATGATATTGAACAGTTCAAGCATGCAATGAAACAGCATTTACGGGGTCAGTCCCCCCTTTATGAAGCAAGCTATCGAATTCAGAACAGCAACGGCAAGTGGAAATGGGTACATGATATTGGCCGGGTCATTGCGCGTGATCCGGTCAATAAAAAGCCGTTACGGATGGTGGGTATCCGTCGTGACATTCATCAGGAACGTACCGATCAGGAACGCTTAAAATTAGCTGCCAGCGTACTTCAGCAAGCGGCTGAAGGCATTTTTATTCTTGATGATCAGCTATGCTACATCGATGTCAATCCTTTCTATGAACAGCTTACCGGCTTTACTCACCAGCATATTATTGGCAAGAATTTATTTGATATTACGGCGAATCATAAATCGCAACAAAGAAGCAGCCACTACTCGATTCTTCAGCAGCTGGAAAAAATCGGTGAGTTTGATGGGGAACTGCATGAAGAATTCCTTTCAGGTAAAGAACAGACCATCTGGATGCACATCAATGCCATTACCGATGAGCAGAACCGTGTTACCCACTATATCGGGATCGTTTCCGATTTAACTGAACGCAAACTGCAAGAACAACGTTTGTCTTACTTAGAGAATTACGATCCTTTAACAGATTTACCGAACCGTTTTTATTACAACTACCAATTACACCAATATTTAGTCAGTCAACAGGATTCAATTAAGCAGCTGGCCGTGATTCGTTTGAATATCGACCGTTTCAGACCTTTAAATGAATTTTTAACCAATAGCGGCGGCGACGAGCTGTTACGCCAAGTTGCACAGAGACTGCGACTGACCAATGCCGAAGCCTTATTTGTGGCACATCTGAATGGCGATGATTTTGCAATTGTGTATGAAATTTCACCTATTCACCCGTCGATTCAACAACACTGTGAGCACATCAGCAAGGCTTTCTCCTTACCGTTTAACATTTTCGGTCAGGACCACATTATTACTCTGTCCATGGGCGTTGCATTCTATCCGGAAAATGGACGCCAGCTGGATTATCTGAATAATTGCGCTGAGCAGGCCTTGGCTGAAGCAAAAAACCTGGGCGGCAATACCTGTCGTTTTTATTCCAATAACAATACCGCTTTACTTGAGCAAGGCATTTATCTGGAACGCGATTTGCGCCATGCCATCAATAATAATGAGCTGATTGTTTACTATCAGCCGAAAATTAATTTCAGTGATCGAAATATTTACGGTTTTGAAGCACTGGTTCGCTGGAATCATCCAAGCAAGGGAATTATTCCACCGAACCTGTTTATTCCCCTGGCAGAACAGACCAGTTTAATTTCGGATATTGGCCGGATTGTGATTCAACAAACTGCCAAACAGATCCGCTACTGGAACAATATCGGTTTTGACAATATTTGCGTATCCGTCAATGTGGTTGCACAGCAACTACAACGCGGTCAGTTGCTGGAAGACCTGGATCATGCCATCCACACCTATAACATTTGCGGTTCCAGCCTCGAACTTGAAATTACCGAATCATCCTTGCTGGAAAATTCGGTTACGGTGAAAAACCTGTTGAATGAAATTAAAAAACGTAAAATTCACATTTCGCTCGATGATTTTGGCACAGGCTACTCTTCCCTGTCTTATCTTGCCGATTTTCCAATTGATATACTTAAAATAGATCGCAGCTTTGTATCCAAAATCGGACAAAACAAACAGGAAGCCATTGTCAGCGCCATGATTGCCATGGGCAAGGCCATGGGGATGATGGTCGTTGCAGAAGGCATTGAAACCAAGCAGCAGCTAGAGTATCTGCAAGACCTGGAATGTGATATTGCTCAAGGTTTCCTCTTTTCCAAGCCGCTTCCTGAAAAAGAAGCAACCACATACCTGGAACAGCACCGACTTATACCTTCTTGATATAAGTCAACCTCTCGCCCCCCTAACTTTGCCTGAAAAAGACACATCCGCGACTGTGATAAGGTCGCAACAAATGTTATATTCGATGGAACCAAGCAGAAACCAGCATCTTTGCTGAATTACTCCAGTAACATACGAGATACAGATGGAAGATCAATCTTTAAAACAACAGGCATTGTATTATCACGAATTCCCAACACCAGGAAAAATCAGCGTCACGCCTAGCAAGCAACTGGTCAACCAACGTGACTTAGCGCTTGCCTACTCTCCAGGTGTTGCCGCACCATGTTTAGAGATTGAACGTGATCCTTCAACTGCTGCCCTTTATACGGCTCGTGGTAACCTTGTGGCCGTTGTCAGTAATGGTACAGCTGTTCTAGGATTAGGCAACATTGGCCCTCTAGCCTCTAAACCTGTGATGGAAGGTAAAGGCGTACTGTTCAAAAAATTCGCCGGTGTCGATGTATTCGATATTGAAATTGCTGAAAACGACCCGGACAAAATTGTCGACATCGTGGCTGCGCTAGAACCTACTTTTGGTGGTATCAACCTTGAAGATATCAAGGCACCAGAATGTTTCTATATCGAGCAAAAACTTCGTGAACGCATGAACATTCCGGTGTTCCATGACGACCAGCACGGTACGTCTATTATCGTGGGTTCTGCACTTCTAAACGCATTACAGTTAAACGGCAAAAAAATTGAAGAGATTAAAATTGTCGCTTCAGGTGCAGGCGCAGCAGCACTGTCTTGCTTAAATCTTCTTTGTGCCCTGGGTGCTAAAAAAGAGAATATCATCGTTGCCGATTCACGTGGCCTGCTAACCACTCAGCGTGAAGGTCTGGATGAATCTAAAAAAGCCTACGTGCAAGACATCACCGCGACTCAGCTTGGTGAAGTACTTGAAGGTGCGGATATGTTCCTGGGTCTGTCAGCTGCCGGCATTCTCACCAAAGAAATGGTGAAAACCATGGCTGCCGATCCGATTATTTTTGCCTTGGCAAACCCGGATCCAGAAATTCTGCCTGAACATGCGCATGAAGTTCGTGATGACGTGATCATGGCAACCGGCCGTTCAGATTATCCAAACCAGGTGAACAACGCACTTTGCTTTCCTTATATCTTCCGTGGTGCACTTGACGTTGGCGCAACCACCATCAACGAAGAAATGAAGATTGCCTGTGTACATGCCATTGCGCGCATGGCACATGTTGAAGCAGATGCCGCATCGTATGGTGAAAAATCAGCATCATTTGGCCGTGACTATTTGATTCCACGTCCATTGGATCAACGCTTGATTCTTGAAATTGCTCCTGCAATTGCACAGGCAGCGATGGACTCTGGCGTAGCAACCCGTCCAATCAAGGATTTCTCTGCATACCGTCAACGTCTGTCTGAGTTTGTGTACAACTCTGCATTCATGATGAAACCAATTTTTGCTCAGGCAAAAACTGATCCTAAGCGTATTGCCTATGCTGAAGGTGAAGACCTGCGTGTACTTCGTGCAGTACAAATTGCGGTGGATGAAGGTCTGGCTAAACCAATCCTTGTCGGTCGTCCTGCAGTGATTGAAGCAAATATCAAGAAATTGGGTCTACGTCTTGAAGATGGTGTAAACATCACCATCATCGACCAAGAAAAGAACCCACATTACGAAATGTTTGCTGATGACTACTACAGCATCATGCAACGTAAAGGTGTAACACCGGAATATGCACAACGTGAAGCGCGTCGCCGTTCTACCTTAATCGCATCTATGCTGGTCAAACACGGCCTTGCAGACGGTATGTTGTGTGGTACGTATTCAAGCTACGACATTCACCTGGATTTCGTAAGCAACGTCATTGGCAAGAAAGAAGGTCATAACACATTCTTCACGCTGAATGCCTTAATGCTTGAAGACCGTAACCTGTTCATTGCAGATACCTATATCAACCGTAACCCGACAGCTGAACAGCTTGCTGAAATGACCATTCTGGCTGCTGAAGAAGTACGTCGTTTTGGTGTAACACCACGTATCGCTCTTCTTTCTCACTCAAGCTTCGGTAGCGACCAAGATGACTTAAGCGCGCAAAAAATGCGTAAAGTATATGACATTTTGTCTGAAATCGCGCCTGAACTGGAAGTTGAAGGTGAAATGCACGGTGATGCGGCGCTTGACGAAAACATCCGTCACTTTGCTTTCCCGAATTCGCGTTTCAAAGGTTCTGCAAACTTGTTGATTATGCCAAATCTGGATGCAGCCAACATTTCATTTAACCTGTTGAAATCAACTTCAGGCAATAACGTCACCATTGGCCCTATCCTGTTAGGTGCTGCAAAACCTGTACACATCCTGACACCAACTACGACTACACGTCGTCTGGTGAACATGACAGCATTAACCGTTGCTGAAATTCAGGAAAACGAAAAGTCAGCACTTTGATTTAGTCAGCTAGATCACATTTTGTGACTTGAGAAAACCTCTATTCTGTAGCATGATTGCTTGAAGAATAGAGGTTTTTTCATGCAAGTTTATTTAGTAGGCGGTGCGGTTCGAGATCACTTGCTCGGGCATCCCTATCACGAAAAAGATTATGTTGTGGTCGGTGCAACACCGGAACAACTTCTTGCTCAGGGCTATCAGCCGGTGGGCAAAGACTTTCCTGTATTTATACATCCTGAAACAAAAGAAGAATACGCGCTGGCACGTACTGAACGTAAATCCGGTCATGGTTATCACGGTTTTGAATTTTATACAGACTCAAGCGTCAGCCTTGAAGAAGATCTGATCCGTCGTGACCTGACTATCAATGCCATGGCCATGGATCAAGATGGCAATATTTACGATCCCTATCATGGCCAGCAGGACCTGGAACAACGCATTCTACGTCATGTCTCCAATGCCTTTGTCGAAGACCCGCTGCGTGTGCTGCGCATTGCCCGCTTTGCTGCACGCTATAAAAGTTTAGGCTTTAGCATAGCGGAAGAAACCCTCACCTTAATGAAACAATTGGTGGAATCAGGCGAGCTCAATGCACTGATTCCGGAACGCGTCTGGAAAGAAACTTCCCGTGCACTGATGGAAGAGCATGCCGATGAATACTTTGCTGTTTTACGTGCCTGTGGTGCGTTAAAAGTCCTGTTCCCGGAGCTGGATGCTTTATACGGTATTCCTCAGCGTCCTGAATATCATCCGGAAATTGACAGTGGCATTCATACCATGATGTCATTACAACAGGCCTGTAAAGCCAACTATTCTTTAGATGTGCGCTTTGCTGTGCTGGTTCACGACCTGGGCAAGGCCTTGACACCGGCGGATGAATTACCGCGCCATATCATGCACGAAGAACGCGGGGTTAAACCGGTGACTGAACTCTGTGACCGTCTGAAAGTTCCAACCAATGCCAAACAGCTGGCGATTGCAGTCTGTAAAGAACATTTAAAATGCCATCAGGCTTTAAGCCTGAAACCGGGTACTTTATGGCGTTTATTGCAACGTCTGGATGTGCTGCGCCGCCCTGAACGTGTTGAAGCGTTTATACAGGCTTGTGAATGTGACTCTCGTGGTCGTTTAGGTCTGGAAGATCGTGAATATCCGCAGGCAGCTTATGTACTTGAGGCAATGGAGGTGGTACGTAATATCAAGGCACAGGATTTACCGCCTGATATTCAGGGACCCGATATTGGCGAAATGCTGATTGAACGTCGCATTAAAGCTTTGGCTGAATTGAAAGCGCATCATATGGCTCTTGCTGAATAAGCATGTTCCTAAATAAAAAGGCTCCAATAGGAGCCTTTTTATCTTTAGCCCTCTCCCTAAATCCCTCTTTTCTAAAAAGGGACTTCTCCTCTTTCATAAAGGGGTTTAGGAGGAATTTTGGCTGATCAATAAATATGAGCCATGGTTTAAATCAGGAAATATCCGCCGGGAAAGTAATGACTTTTTCAAGTTTCATTTGCTCAGTTGCCACCATCAGCAAACGGTCTACACCCAAAGCAATACCGGAACATTCAGTCATGTGCGGTAATGCCGCCAGTAGATATTCATCAACCGGCATGACATGTAAGCCCAGTTTTGCACGTTCGGCATTATCCGCTTTAAAACGGGAACGCAGTACATCGGCATCAATCAGCTCATCATAAGCATTGGCCAACTCCAGACCTTCGATATAGAGTTCAAAACGTGCCGCAACCAGTTCCCCCTCTTCATCAACTTTAGTTTTGGCCAAGGAAGCCAGTTCAGGCGGAAAATCGGTTAAAAATACTGGCGTGTCAAAACCCAGACTCGGTTCGACAAAGTGTGAAAATAACAGGTCAATATACCCCAGGCGGTCATCACCCAAGTCCAGATTGAGTCCAACCCGGTTACAGCAATCTTTCAGTTCTTTTAAGCTGGCTTGTAATGGATTGATATTCAAACGATCCATGAAGGCATGCTTATAGCTTAAAATGGTTGGACGGACTTCTCCAAAACGGGTTTTAAGGGTGACATTTAACAGATCCGTGACTTCAAACATCAAATCTTTCAGGCTGAAGCCGGGACGGTACCATTCCAGCATGGTGAACTCGCTATTGTGTTTACGCCCATGCTCGTCATCACGGAATACCTTGCAGATTTGATAGATCGGACCGCTGCCACTCGCCAACAGCCGTTTCATGGCAAATTCGGGTGAGGTTTGCAAATAATGGGTCTGCTTTTTGCCGTGTACATGTCGCTGTGCCTGGATTGAGGCCAGATGCACATCCGTCACTCCCGCTTGAGACAGGATTGGCGTTTCAACTTCCAGTACATCCCGTTCGGCAAAAAACTGCCGGATCTGTGCATACATTTTGGCACGTGACTGCATAGCCTTTAGGTCACAAGTCGGCTGATAGGTTAGCGTTTGACTCATGCCTTCGGTCCCCCATGTGCGGCCCATTCACGGCGTAAGGGATAAGTTTTACGCAAATAATCAAAGGCTTTTTGATCAACCTTGCCATCTTTCAGGCAGGACCTCAAGTTCGCATCATCTCGAGCAATATCATAGATTTGGCTTAAATACTGCTTTAACACCGCCTTTAACTCACGGTCCTTAAAATATGGCTCACAGACAGGTAATTGCGTTTCAAATTGCTTTTCAGCCGGATAATGAAAGGTTTGGCAGAATGCATCATAGATCATTTGTGTACCGCGTGCCTTGCCTTCCAGGCTATAACCCGCGATATGCGGTGTGACCAGACGTACCAGATTTAACAGTTGTTCTGATATTTCAGGTTCATGTTCAAAGACATCGAGAACCACTGCACGCTGGGTCTGTTGAATATCGGCAATTAAAGCCGATTCTTCGACCACCGGACCGCGTGCCGAATTAATTAAAATCGCTGCAGGTTTCATTTTCGCCAAAGCTGCAGCATTGATGAGATGGTAAGTGGGATGATTGCCTGTTTTGGTCAATGGCACATGGATCGAAATAGCATCGGCTGTTTTTAACAATTCTTCAAATTCAACTTGCTGCACGTGTTCACGCTGTACAAAGGGATCATGATTAATCACCTTCCAGCCCAGAAGCTTTGCCATAACAGCCAGACGCGAACCGACATTGCCCAGACCGACAATACCTAAAGTAAAGCTGTCATTGGCATCCAGCAGTTTAGGTTTTAAATACAATAAAGCGCTAATCACATATTCCGCAACGGCCTGCGCATTACAGCCGGCGGCATTCGACCAGGTAATGTTATGTTGTTTTAAAGCAGCTATATCCAGATGATCGGTGCCTATGGTCGCGCTGCCGACAAATTTTAATTTTGTGTCCTGAACCAGCTCAGCATTGACTTTGGTCACAGAACGCACCAGTAATGCTTCTGCATCTTTCACATCCGCATGGGTTAAGGTTCGCCCTGCAGCCTGCTGAATTTCTCCAAAATCCGCAAAGAAATATTCAGTAAATGCCAGATTTTCATCTGCGACAATTTTCATAGTGCGTTCCAATGACTTGAAGACCGCTATAATAACGCCTGCAGCGAAATCTGACCATGCAAGCGGATATTATTGACCAATAAATCAACTTGATAAAAAAGACCGAATTTATTCAAATTCGGTCAAAACAGGAAGCAATTAAATGTCCAGCAGATGAAAAGCCAGCTCACCATCAATAATGCCTTGCGCTTTTAGCAGCTGTAATTCATCCTGAGATTTAAAGCGAGAAAGAATATGTTGCGTATGTTCCCCCAGTTGTGGCGGTGCATGTCGATATTGCACAGGCGTATCTGAAAGCCTGATTGGGGAAGCAATCACTTTAAAGCTGTCATTCAATTGGTGCGGAATATTCACCACCATTTTCCGATGCTGAATTTGCGGTTCAGCCAAGGCATCTTCAACCGAATTGATCACACCCACCGGCACTTTCATGGCATGAATCGCCTCCACCCAATCCTGGGCATTTTTACCGAGGAAATATTCAGACAGTAAGGCAATCAGTTCCTCACGGTGCTTGACCCGATCCTGATTATGCTGGAATTTCACTTCTTGCAATAATTCAGGAAGTCCAATGGCAAGACATAAGTCTTTAAACTGCTTGTCATTGCCACAGGCAATAATAAATTCCTTGTCCTTAGCCTTAAACATTTGATACGGAACAATATTTGGATGACTATTGCCCATCCGTTTGGGCGAAATTCCAGTGCTTAAATAGTTCATACCCTGATTGGCCAGCGTGGCAACTTGTACATCCAGTAAAGACATATCAATATACTGCCCCCGTCCGGTATGCTGTCTGGCCAATAATGCTGCCTGAATGGCGATAGTTGAATACAGACCGGTTTGAATGTCCACCACTGCCACCCCAACCTTCTGTGCACCTGCACCCGGTTCACCATCTTTTTCACCGGTAATACTCATCAGTCCTGACATACCCTGAATGATAAAGTCATAACCCGGTTCTTCGGCACGAGGTCCATCCTGACCAAAACCGGTAATCGAGCAATACACCAGTTGCGGGTTTAAGGCACTGAGTGTTGCATAGTCCAGTCCATATTTGAGCAGAGAACCGGCTTTGTAATTTTCAATCACCACATCGGCAGTTTTGGCAATCTCCCGGATAATCTCTTGCCCTTGCGTTGATGATATATCCACGGCTACTGAATATTTATTGCGGTTGGCACATTGAAAATAACCCGATTCACGTGTGGCATTGCCCTGTTGATCTGGCATCCATGGCGGCCCCCACATACGGGTATCATCACCGACTTGTGGACGCTCAATTTTGATGACTTCAGCACCCAAATCTGCCAGAATCTGTCCGCACCACGGACCTGCCAGTACTCGACTTAAATCCAGCACCCGAATTCCCTGTAATGCACCCATTATTATTTCTCCTTCATCATCAGGTGTGATAAGCACCTGATGATCTTGTATTTTTCGATTTCATTGTTGCCGGACGTTCTGTAGAGACCGATACATCATGTTTAGCCGGTTCAATTTCGGTTGCACTTGCAGTCGCTAATGAAGACTGTTGCGGATCGTACTGACGCTCCCGAATAAACAGGCCTGGAATCACACCGGCAATAAAGTAGGCTGTCCCCATCACAATAAAAGCCATGGTGAATGAGCCACCGGCTGCAATAATACCAATCGTTGCTGGAGCAATGGCTGCACCTAAACGTCCCATGTTATACGCCCCACCAATCGCCGTACCGCGTACATCGGTCGAGAAGGTTTCCGCCATATAGGTTGCGTTTACGCCATATGGAATGCCATATAAGAAACCAAAGGTAATCAATAAGTAAGCAATATTACTTGGCGAGTTATAAAAGATGATGATAGGTAAGAATGCAGCAGTACTCACCGTACCAAAAACAAATGTTGAACGACGACCAAACTTATCCGCTGCATAGCCAGCAATAATTTTACCGAGAATCATGGCGGTATATGCACCCACCATATAACCGGTCAATGCCTTGAAATTCATATTCAGTTCAGTTTCAAGATAGGTCGGCATCCAGTTATTCACGCCGTAATAGCCAAATTGCAGGAATGCTGCTGTGGTCATCCACAATAAAAACATTTTACGATGCTGGGTATGAGCAAAAATGCGCTTATAGACACTTTCAGAAGGTGCCTGTTTTTGTGCAACTACAATTTCAGGGGATAAATCAAGTTTTAGCTCTTTACGTTTCAATTGCTCTATTTTTGCCTCCTGCCAAGAAGCAGGTTCCGGTACAAAACGCATAAAGATCAAGGCAAATGCGGCAGGAATAATGGTTACATAAAACAACATGCGCCAGCCATGGTCAGGAATAATTGCTCCGGCCATTAAGGTCGCGACGATATAACCGACCGTTTGTCCAGTCTGCAAGGTACCTAGTACCGTGGTACGGTACTTCGTCGGTACGTATTCTGCCATCAGCGTGTTACAGGCCATGTATAAAGACCCCAGACCAAAAGCACCAATAAAACGTAATACCATGAATTGTTCATAGCTTTGGGTAAACCCCAGAATACAGGTCATGATAGAAAAAAACACCACTGACCAGGCAATGGTCTTTACCCGTCCAAACTTGTCACAGGCCCAACCACCCGTAATACCACCCAATGCCATTCCCGCAAGTGACAAACTACCTAACATTCCTGCCTGAAAGGAAGACAGTCCAAACTCTGCTTTTAAGCTGGTTAAGCTAAAGGACAATAACATAATGTCCACACCATCGATCACCAGTGAAATAAAGGCGAATATAAAGGCCAGTTTCCAGGTGTTTTTACTGATGCGATGGACTGTACCTACATTTGCAGGCAACTTTAAACTGACAGTTCCATGTTCAGCATTGATTCCATTTTTCATATTCCATTTACCTCATTTTCCCAAATGAGTCATCGGCAGTCCCATGTCTGTACATTTGCCTGATACTGTTCTTTATTGTTTTTCTGCTGACATCTTTTGAACTCAGGCTTGCAAATGCACAGCATTACAAGAATGTTTCACGATGAATCCTTTTCTGTGTTTATTGATTTTTGGAACAAAAGCTCTCTAGGATGCTCATGAATGAACATCCTAAATTTTATAAAATTAATTAGTTACAGAATGCTGCGATACCAGTTTGCGCGCGACCTAAAATCAGTGCATGCACATCATGGGTACCTTCATAAGTATTTACCACTTCCAGATTCACGAGATGACGCGCCACACCAAATTCATCACTAATGCCGTTACCCCCCATCATGTCACGGGCAACACGGGCAATATCCAATGCTTTACCGCAGTTATTACGCTTGATCAGTGATGTGCCTTCAACTGCAGCAATACCTTCATCTTTCATACGTCCAAAACGTAATGCCGCCTGTAAACCCAAGGCAATTTCAGTCTGCATGTCAGCCAGTTTCTTTTGAATCAACTGGTTGGCAGCCAGAGGACGGCCAAACTGTTTACGGTCCATGGTGTACTGATACGCCGTGTGCCAGCAGAATTCCGCAGCACCCATGGCTCCCCAGGCAATACCGTAACGGGCACTGTTCAGGCAGGTAAATGGACCTTTTAAACCACGTACTTCAGGAAAAGCATTTTCTTCTGGAACAAAAACATTATCCATCACGATTTCACCAGTGATCGAAGCGCGCAGGCCAACCTTGCCGTGAATCGCTGGTGCAGACAGCCCTTCCCAGCCTTTTTCCACAATAAAACCGCGGATATCACCGACATTACCTTCAGGTGATACTTCTTTGGCCCAGACCACGAATACATCGGCAATTGGACTGTTGGTAATCCACATTTTTGCACCAGTCAAACGGTAGCCACCATCGACTTTTTTGGCGCGGGTAATCATGCTGCCTGGATCAGAACCGTGATCTGGCTCGGTTAAACCAAAACAGCCGATGTATTCACCAGTAGCAAGTTTTGGCAAATATTTCTGTTTTTGTTCCTCTGAACCAAACTCATTAATCGGCACCATGACCAACGAGCTTTGTACACTGGCCATAGAACGGTAGCCTGAATCGACATATTCAATTTCTCGCGCCACCAGACCATAACTGACATAATTTAAGCCTGCACCGCCGTATTGTTCCGGAATGGTTGGCCCTAACAAGCCGAGTTCGCCCATCTCACGGAAAATTGTTGGATCGGTTTTTTCATGACGGAACTGTTCAAGTACACGAGGTTGTAAACGTTCTTGGCAATAGGCATGAGCGGTATCACGAATCATGCGCTCTTCTTCAGTTAATTGCTGTTCCAGTAAAAATGGATCTTGCCAATTGAACTGTGCTTTAACCGTTTTTTTAGTATTGACCATTTGATTCATCGCGTCCTCTGCTTAATCTCAGTTTTCATTGTAAGTGTTCTACTTTGAGTTCGATGCTATGTGTGAATGATCCTCCTTTCAAACGATAAATTTGCATGCAGATATTCTGTTTTTGCATATCTAAATGCTTGATGATCAATTTCTCAGGCTTAGAGCACTGAATCAACTACATGATTAAATGGTTTTCAAGACTAAAGTCGAATAGGCTAGGGTTTAAATTATGTCATTTTGAAATATCTGCACGATTAAAGGACTAATCCATGCGTCGAAGTATTCCTTCACTACAGGGCTTGTTGTGTTTTGAATCTGCCGCGAAGCATTCCAGTTATACCCACGCATCTCAGGAACTGTTTATTACCCAAAGTGCAGTTTCCCGGCAAATTCAGCAACTGGAAGACTTTTTAGGCGTGAGTTTGTTTACCCGTACCCGTCACGGCGTGGAACTGACCCATGCCGGACAGCAATATTATAAAACCATCACCCCTTATTTAAGGGGCCTGGAACAAAGTACCCTTGATGTCATGTCGCATAAAGGTTTAGGCGGAACGCTCAAGCTGGGCGTGGTTCCGACCTTTGCCACACGCTGGCTATTGCCGAAATTACATCGTTTCAATACCCGTTATCCTGAAATTACCGTGCATCTGGAAACCAGCACCAAACCTTTTTTATTTAATGAAAACATTTTCGATGCTGCCATTTATGCTGGTACACCGCAGCAGGTTGAACATTGGCCTGGCACCCAAACTCATTATTTAATGCAGGAAGACGTGGTTCCGGTATGTTCACCTGTGCTGATTCGAAAGTATTTTCCTGATGCTGTCATGCTGAATGAGATCAGTTTTGATTTAACTGCAGAGCAACTGGTTCAACTTCCTTTGCTACAACAGACCACCCGTCCCAGCATTTGGGAAGAATGGTTTGCCCATCATCAGATCAAGCACAACAACCCCTTTGAAGGACAACGGCATGAACTGTTTTCCATGCTGGCTGTAGCGGCCAATCATGTCATGGGCATGGCACTGATTCCTCAAATGCTGATCGAACAGGAATTAAAGGAAAAAGAATTGGTAATAGCTTCCACTAAAAAACTGGAAGGTCGGCGTGCCTATTATCTGGTGCATTCCAGCCAGGAAAACTCGCCTTTAATTCAAAAATTTGTCGACTGGATGCAACAGGAATTAATGAATTCAGCATATAAAAACCAAGATAAAACCCATCAATAAGTATGATAAAAAGTCGTTACAGACACAAATCTAAATGTTTTTATAAGATGGTATATTTTGAACATCCATAAAAAAAGCCCCTGTTTTCACAGGGGCTTTTGAATTTGGCGGAAGCGGTGTCCGTCTAACAATAGTCCTAAGCAATCCAAATCAACATTATAAACATATATATTTCAATGTTTTAACATTTTAATCATCCTAATACATCTTGTCTCATCCTACCAGTTCCAGTATTTTATGAGGGGTAGGTTGTGGGGTAAAAAAACATGCCAAAGAAATCTAAAGAGCTATCTGCACTCAGTGTATCAAAAATAAAGAAGACTGGGCGACATACTGTAGGGGGCGTTGATGGCCTTTGCCTGAATGTTGAAGGTAACTCCCGTGTCTGGATTTTGCGTGCAGTAGTAGGAAAACGTTTGGATAAAGATGGGAAGTTAAAACCACATCGCCGCGATATTGGAATCGGTCCCTACCCTGAAGTTTCTTTAGCTGAAGCCCGTGCCAAAGCAACTGAATTAAGATTACAAATACGAAGTGGCATTGATCCAATTGCTCATAAACAAGAACAACTAGAAAAGCTGTATGTTCAGAAACTTCGTGACAAAACATTCCTTGAGTGTGCAAAAGTCGTTATAGCCAATAAGGCCCGTGAACTGAAAAATGAAAAGCATATTGGACAATGGACTTCTACATTAGAAACCTATATTTACCCAACTTTAGGTGATATCAGTATTGGTACAATTACTAAAGTCGATATTGCCGAAGTTCTTAGACCTATTTGGACTGAGAAGAACGAAACAGCTAAACGTATTCGTGGTCGTATAGAAGCCATTTTTGATTATGCTAAGGCCATGGGATATTTTGTTGGTGATAATCCTGCTGAATGGAAAGGTAACCTCGAGCCAATCTTGGGGAATTTAAAGCAGGAGTCGCGTCCTCACCCATCATTACCTTATGAACAGGTTGCTGAGTTTATTCAGCACTTGAGACAGAAAAAAGGAATTTCACCTAAAGCTCTAGAATTTGCGATTTTAACTGCATGTCGTTCTGGCGAGGTTTTTGGGGCAAAATGGTTGGAAATCGATTTTAAGAATAAAGTTTGGATCATTCCTAAAGAGCGCATGAAAGCAGACAAAGAACACCGTGTGCCCCTATCTCAAGAAGCGATTAACTTACTTGAATCCATCCAAGAATATACTCAGCCACAAGACTTTATTTTTCCTGCCCCTCGTGGTGGTATGCTTTCTGACATGTCATTAACCACATTAATTAAACGTTTGCATGAACAGAAGTTTAAAGAAAATGGCTTAGGCTATATTGATCCAAAACAAAATCGAGTAATTACAACACATGGTTTTCGATCAACATTTCGTGATTGGTCAGCCGATAAAACTGATTATCCTCGTGAAGTCTGTGAGCATGTACTAGCACATAAACTACCTGATGAAGTAGAAGCAGCTTACTTACGTGGAGCTTATCTTGAGAAAAGGAAAAATTTGATGGTTGATTGGTCTAATTTCGTACTAAGTAACTATTGAAGTATTTTAGCTTTTTTATATTTTATGGGAAAAGTGAATAATATTTAGAGTTAGTAAGATTGATTAATTAGATTAGTGTGTAAATTTGGACTAATGATTTAATTAAACACAGAGTCATGCAACCCTACCTAACCATCTTAAATAGGATAATTCGGGGATGGTTTCAGACTACTGAAATATTCAAACAGCTTCGATTAATACAAATACCCAATCTGGATTTGAAACGTAACCGAATATATACACTGCTTACCCTTTAAAAGAGGATTTCTCTTTCAGTCTCCATGATTTTTACGAGAGAATTATTATTTAAACAAAACTTTCAATCTCAAGTTTGATAACTATAAGACTTTTAGATAATTATGTGTGATATTTGTAGCATTTTTGTTATATTATTTATTTGAGATTAATAATCAACCTTTAGCTCTGATTTTACTAATTTCGCTTGAGAATCTATCAAAAATGCGCAATACAACTCAAGGACGGTATGCTATATGAGTCAAACAGCGAGTTATTTAGATACTCAATCCATCTTTAATTTAATTGGGCAACATGCAGACTTAGCAATCATCTTTCAGACCGTCAGTGAATGGTTAGAGGCCCGGATACCGGATTCAATGGTCTCCATCATGTTGTACTCAGAAACAGAACAAACTTTAAAGTTAATTAGTGGTAGCCAGCATTTTTCCAACCGATATATAGAAACCGTTTCTGATTTAAAAATAGGTCCACATGTGGGAGCATGTGGTGCGGCAGCTTTTCACCGAAAACTGGTGATTTGTGAAAATTTAGCCACTGACCAAAACTGGGAACCTTTCAGAACCTTGATTCAAGAAGAAAATCTGAACGCCTGCTGGTCAACACCTATTATTAATGCCCAGGGAACGCTCTATGGGACCTTTGCAACCTATTATCGTTCCCCTAAATGCCCCACCTCTACTCATATTAAGTTAATTTCTCATGCCGCATCTCTGGTTGCCCTGAGTATGGACCTGCATGCAGAACGGCAACAAAGACTGGCGCTCAATGATAAATACCGTTCGTTCTTCACCTACCATCCCGATGCGATTTTTGAACATAATCCTGAAGGCATCATTATTGATGTCAATCTCGCCTCTGAAGAGATCACTAAATTTAATCTTGAACAGACTCGGGGCTCACATTTCTCAAAATTTATTTGTGCT
>NZ_JBNCAT010000027.1:0-41036 GCF_049808495.1 Acinetobacter sp. G11 | reverse complement strand
AGTTGCAACTTTTCTAAAAAGCTCGAAAATCATTTTAAAGCCTTTGATTTGACTTTCTTTTACCTTAATAACGGATTTGTTTAACGCTAGCATACTTTTTGAAACACCACCGATTTTCTCGTAGGTAATCTTTCGCACTTACTTTAATACAATATGTAATATTTCATAATCATGAAGGTTTAAATCTACTTACTTCGTCAAGAAAAATAACTCATGTGATTTTTTTAAATATACAAATTTAATATTCATTCAATTAAAATCTCATGTTAATTAGCCAGGTATTAAATATAATGAATTTATATCTATTTTTTTAAATTTTAGTTATATAAATAACTACGTCATTTGACCAGATTTTTAGAAACCCACTACCATGAGTATAAAAAAATCACTCATTATTACTTATTGATTTTCCTCAACCCGATTTAACAAGCCATCTTTTACCTGATAAACCTGCCCATAACCAAAATCAACTTGTTGTTTTTCTCCCTGAATGGCAGGAAATCCAGCAATATTTTCTAATTGGGGAGAACGCTGGAATTGATGAGTTTTAGGATTATACATCCAGTAAATAAAGCGCTTATCTTCAATTTTCCGTTCATTTGACGTGTCTGAAAGCACGATGTCATAGTAGCCATCTAGATTAATATCCATATAACCAATACTTTTGGGATAAGCTGTAAATCCTGTCAGACTTTGAACGACTGTATTGGTGGTTTTATTCCACACATCCACTTGTTTTAAGGCTCTTCCATAAGGCTGTTGGGCATTTTCAAGACCATAAAATTTAAATATGAACAGCGGCTTTTCTACTGCTGTAAATGCAGGCCCAAACTGAATTGGAATACTTTCATTATTCTTTGCTGTAATTAAAACTGATGACATCTGTCCTGTATTGGCATTCAAGTTTCCATTTAACTGATATTGTTCAGATGTAGTTGCTTCCCCATTGACACTGACCGATTTAAGATTCAGCTGATCGCCCTTTTGCAAACCTTTAAAAGCAATCGTTTTTTGCGCATTCAAATCATGAAGTTTACCGTGTGGATTCCAGATCCCTGCATATAAATCCAGAAAATAGCGTCCATCGTCTGAGCGTAGCATTCGCTGCATAGACACCCGAACATTTGTGAAAGGTTTAAGATGGTCCGTCCTGGTTACAGGCACTATTTCTGCAAAACTTAAGCATGCAAAAGATAAAGTGGTAAGACATAGTAGGATTTGAGTTTTCATTGCTCAGCCACACTTAACAATAAATTATGTCTACTCTATCACACTTAAAATTACATCTAATCTATCTCCAACCGCTGTGTTTTGTTGCGAATTATTAATAGACTGATCTTCATAAAAAAACGAAAAATACTTTTTGCAATAAAAAACCCACTCAAATGAGTGGGTTTTCGCATTCAAATCAATTGATTCGAAAAATTAGTTTTTCTCTTTATCAACGATTTTGTTCGCTTGGATCCAAGGCACAAAAAGGGATGAAAGCACTGCTTTCATCCCTTTGAGGCACGAAGTTTTTAACCATTAAAAAGCCCCTGTTAAAAATAAGGGCTTTTTGACTTAGAAATTAGAACTTAGTTCTTTTCTTTGTCTACGATTTTGTTCGCTTGAATCCAAGGTACGAAAAAAATGGGAAAGCACTGCTTTCCCAATTTTTAAGGCACGTAACGCAACCTTAGTTCTTTTCTTTATCTACGATCTTGTTCGCTTGGATCCAAGGCATCATTGCACGCAACTTGTTACCAGTTACTTCGATACCGTGAGCCGCGTTTTGACGACGACGAGCAGTCATAGATGGGTAGTTCAATGCACCTTCCTGGATGAACATCTTCGCATATTCACCAGACTGGATACGTTTAAGTGCATTACGCATAGCTTCACGAGACTGTTCGTTGATCACTTCAACACCAGTTACGTATTCGCCATATTCAGCATTGTTCGATACTGAATAGTTCATGTCCGCGATACCGCCTTCAAACATCAAGTCAACGATCAATTTAAGCTCGTGCAAGCATTCGAAGTAAGCCATTTCAGGCGCATAACCCGCTTCAACAAGAGTTTCAAAGCCCATTTTAACCAGTTCAACAGCACCACCACAAAGAACTGCTTGCTCACCGAATAGGTCAGTTTCAGTTTCTTCACGGAATGAAGTTTCGATGATACCTGTACGGCCACCACCTACGCCTGAAGCGTAAGAAAGTGCTACGTTACGCGCGTTACCAGAAGCATCTTGGTGAATCGCGATTAAGTCAGGCACACCTGAACCACGCTGGAATTCAGAACGTACAGTGTGACCTGGCGCTTTAGGTGCAACCATGATTACGTCAAGGTCAGCACGTGGCACAACTTGGTTATAAAGAACAGAGAAACCGTGAGCAAATGCTAGAGTCGCGCCTTGCTTGATGTTTGGCTCAATCACGTCACGGTAAAGTTGAGATTGGAACTCGTCTGGAGTCAAAATCATGACCAAGTCAGCTTGAGCAACAGCAGCAGGAACTTCTGAAACTTTAAGACCAGCATTTTCAGCTTTTTTCCAAGAAGTCGAACCAGCACGTAAACCTACAGTTACGTCAACGCCAGAGTCTTTAAGGTTAAGCGCATGCGCGTGACCTTGTGAACCATAACCAATGATCGCTACTTTCTTAGATTGGATGATCGATAAGTCTGCGTCTTTATCGTAAAAAATTTGCATTGCTGTCTCCGCTTAAATGCTTATGTTTCCTTTTATCCAGGTCAATGATGTTATTGGTATTCATTGACCTGGATACTCATCTTAACAATGAGTAGAATGTGTTAAAAAAATTAGACTGTTAAAACTTTTTCGCCACGCGCGATGCCCGATACACCAGAACGCACCACTTCAAGAATGGTATTTTCTGCAAGTGCATCAATGAAACCGTCGAGCTTTTCAGTTGTACCGGCAATTTGAATGGTATAAGTCGTTGGTGTTACATCCACAATTTGCGCACGGAAAATGTCAGCGGTACGCTTGATTTCGGCACGTGCCGATCCAAGTGATTTCACTTTAATCAGCATCAGTTCGCGCTCGATATGTGCACCTTCAGACAAATCAACCACTTTCACCACTTCAACCAGTTTGTTCAACTGCTTGGTGATTTGTTCAATTTTATGGTCATCACCATACGTGGTCAGCGTCAAACGCGACATGGTCGGATCTTCAGTTGGCGCAACGTTCAAAGTCTCAATGTTATAACCACGTTGAGAAAACAATCCAACCAAACGTGAAAGTGCACCCGCTTCGTTTTCTACGAGAACAGAGATGATATGTCTCATTGAGTGCGCTCCCCTTTTCCTAACCACATATCTTGCATAGACTGACCGGCAACCAGCATTGGATATACATGCTCGCTACGGTCAACCATTACGTTAATAAATACGCATTTATCATTGATTGCCATGGCTTCTGCAAGCTTGGATTCAAGCTCATCGGCATGGTTAATCTGGATGCCAACATGACCATAAGCTTCCATCAACTTGGCAAAGTCAGGCAATGATTCAACATAAGAGCTTGAATGGCGACCTTCGTAGTTCATATCCTGCCACTGTTTCACCATACCCAAGGCACGGTTGTTGAGGCAAAGAATTTTCACATTTAAGCCATATTGCTTACATGTTGATAATTCCTGGATACACATCTGAATCGATGCTTCACCAGTAATACATACTACTTGCTGGTCCGGGAACGCGAGTTTTGCAGCCATGGCATAAGGCAGGCCTACACCCATGGTTCCCAAGCCACCTGAGTTAATCCATTGACGTGGACGCGTGTATTTGTAATACAACGCACCAAACATCTGATGCTGACCAACATCAGACGTAATAATGGCCTGGCTATTGGTGATTTTATCTAAAGCGGCAACGACTTGTTGTGGCTTCATAGAGCCATCAGTTGGTGCTACAACTTTTAAGCCGTGTGCTGCACGCCACTCATCAATCTGTTTCCACCATGCTGCAATATCTTCCGGATTCGGTTTTGAAACATTCATTTGTTTCAACTGTACCAGCATCTCCTGAAGTACCGGCTCAACCGCACCCACAATTGGAATGTGCGCCATGATGGTTTTAGAAATGGTTGCCGGGTCAATATCAATATGAATAACCTTGGCATTTGGACAGAACTTAGCCGGATTATTGGTCACACGGTCATCAAAACGTGCGCCTACACACAGGATCAAGTCCGCATTATGCATACTCATGTTGGCTTCATAGGTACCATGCATACCGAGCATCCCCAAAAATTGAGGATCGTTACCCGGGAATGCACCCAAGCCCATCAAGGTATTGGTTACCGGATAGCCCAACAAGTGCGCAAGTTCAGTCAATAATGCTGATGCATTACCCTGCACTACACCACCGCCCGTATAAATCACTGGACGTTTGGCACTGATCAATTCGTCAATTGCTTTACGAATCTGGCCTGAGTGACCACGATGCGGTGGCTGATAAGAGCGCATCTTCACTTTTTCAGGATATTCGTAAGCAAATTTTTCTGCAGGATTAGTCGCATCTTTAGGAATATCGACAACCACAGGACCTGGACGGCCTGAAGAAGCAATATAGAATGCCTTTTTAATAATCGCAGGAATTTCGCTGGCATGACGCACTTGGAAACTGTGTTTTACGATTGGACGAGAAATACCGACCATATCGGTTTCCTGGAACGCATCCTCACCGATTAAATGGCTTGCAACCTGACCAGACAAAATCACCATTGGGATTGAGTCCATATAAGCCGTTGCGATTGGCGTTACGGTATTTGTCGCGCCTGGACCTGATGTGACGAGTACCACACCAGTTTTACCTGTTACACGCGAATAAGCATCTGCCATATGACCGGCAGCCTGTTCATGACGTACAAGGTAATGATTGATTTTGTCTTGTTGAAAGAGCGCATCGTAAATATGCAATACTGCGCCGCCTGGATATCCAAAAACATGTTCAACGCCTTCGTCCGCCAATGCGCGAACAAGCATTTCACCACCAGATAAAAGTTCCAACGTGATTCACCCTAATCTTTTTTCACGCACAAATGGAGGGCATTTGTGGTGATTCATTCATTCACTGTGCGCTCTGTTATAGCACACAAATTTCATAGTTTTCATAGCAATAAGAAAAAAATCTGACCTGGTTGCCGTTTAAGCAATATGAGGTCTAAAACATGTTGGGATAAACATATTTTGTTGGCTTTGTTCAGCTTCTCGGCTAGAGAAGAAGTCCATTGCTAAAAGGCTCTTATTCGAAGGGTGATCGATCTAAGGCATATAAAACTAAAGCAGCATTTTTGTGGTTTCGAGTATTAAAGTCAAGTTTAAAAATTAGCTTTTTATAGCTTAATTTTAAATTATTCATTTTTTATTCATCTGTTTTGTCTTTCACTGTGCATGCAACCCTCACAAAAAAATATAATATTATTATTTTTCAATAAATTAAAAATATTTTCATAAAAAATAAATATAAAAATTATAATAAAATGGAATGAATATTTATTTTATCAAAAAATGTTTTTATTAATTTCATTCTATTTTTCATCCTCTGATTTTGTATCTTGATATATTTTTATATTCAGATTCACGCTACCGCACCTGCTCAGGGAGAATTCTTTCTGATTAAATGAAGATCAAAGAGTACAATTGCCTAACTACAGTTTATCTGCGTTTTGGGACAGTTTATCTTTTTTCTCTGCAAAACGATCAAGATCATATAAAATACTGAAGCAATCAGGAGCTCTATTTCTCCCCCACCCTATCCAACTGATTATGACAATAAGGACTTGATTATTATGGCATCATCTTTCATCAAAATTGGATTTATAGCGACTGGCTTAATCTTAAGTTTAAGTTCAACCACAAGCTTTGCCAAAGAATATTACAAATGGGTGGATGCCAAAGGGTCTACGCATTACACCACCACGCCCCCACCGAAATCGGCAAAGAAAAAAGGGAAAGTGGACACTTATGGCACGGCACGTTCTGCTAGTCTTGCATCTCAGGACAATAATAATGCCGCGAAAGAAGCCAAGGATACCGCTCAAGAAAACAAGCCTGTTAATCCAACAATTCCCGCAATTCCAGAAGGCAGCATTCCTGCAACACCTAAAGTTCAATAATATTATATTGTGAGCAAGAGTGATTACGCACCGGGTAATCACTCTTGGTAATCTAAAAAACTATAAAGATGAAAAGAGAAGCAACAAAGCCCATATAGTCACCTTAGAAAAATCGTGGCAAGTGTTTACCTTTATTCGCTATGGTAAATAAATGAATTTTTTCTTTTTATTTAGCTATCCAGTATTGAGCCTCATATTATTATCTCCCATCCAATCATGCTGAAGATATAAAGGAGTAGATACCAAGGATTCAACACATGCTAGCAACGCATCTCCGCTGAACAAGCATAGAGACCAGACTTATATCAACCTTTCAGCATAAAACTGAACAAGCTGAAAAATCAGCATTGTCCAGACGACATATAACAAAGATTGAATTAACAACAGCAAAACGAACTGCAATTAAAGTGAAAGTTAAGCAGCAACTTCAAGAAAATAAGAAAAATCCTGTATGCAAGCATGGTTGGTGCAGGCACAGACCAAGACCTCCGCTTATCATTAGAATTAGCTTATTTACAAAACAAAGAGAAACTCGCAAATTTAAAGGCATCCCTGCATTAAATGACATTTCCAAAAATTTCATTTCTAATGACCAGGAAGATAAAATCCTGATCTGGAAACTGACATTGCATAGCATTTTGCGCTATGCTGTGTGCTAAATTTTTTAACCGTTCTCTTGTATTACGTATATGACTACTCACATTGACTCAGAATACCAAGCCAGTGCGATTGAGCCTCAAGTCCAACAGGACTGGGAATCTCGCAAAGCCTTTAAAGTTGCCGACACTGTAGAAGGTCCACATCGTTATATCCTCTCGATGTTCCCTTACCCAAGTGGCAAACTGCATATGGGTCATGTGCGTAACTATACGATTGGTGACGTGATCAGCCGTTTCCACCGTTTAAAAGGTGAAACTGTGCTACAACCAATGGGTTGGGATGCCTTCGGTCTTCCTGCTGAAAACGCAGCGATTGCGCATCAGGTTGCGCCTGCAAAATGGACCTTTGAAAACATTGATTACATGCGTAATCAGTTGAAAAAGCTTGGGCTGTCTATTGATTGGGATCGTGAATTTGCTACCTGTACACCAGAATACTATCGCTGGGAACAATGGTTATTTGTTCAGCTTTATAAAAAAGGCCTGATCTACCGTAAACTTTCAACCGTAAACTGGGATCCAGTCGATCAAACCGTACTTGCCAATGAACAGGTTGAAAACGGTCGCGGCTGGCGTTCAGGTGCATTGGTCGAAAAACGCGATATTCCAATGTACTACTTCCGCATCACGGATTATGCGCAAGAATTATTGGACGACCTAGACACGCTTAAAGACGGTTGGCCACAACAAGTCTTGACCATGCAACGTAACTGGATTGGTCGCTCACAGGGTATGGAAATTACCTTCCCTTCAGCGAACCCTGACGTTTATGCAGACGGTTTAACGGTATTTACAACTCGTGCTGACACCTTAATGGGTGTGACCTATGTTGCCGTTGCAGCAGAACATCCAATGGCGCTGAAAGCTGCGGAAAATAACCCAGAACTTCAAGCATTCATTGAAGAATGCCGTATGGGTTCGGTGGCAGAAGCGGATCTTGCGACTGCTGAGAAAAAAGGCATGGCAACAGGTCTTTCTGTGAAGCACCCTGTAACAGGTGAAGAAGTTCCTGTTTGGATCGCAAACTATGTATTGATGTCTTACGGTTCAGGTGCGGTGATGGCGGTGCCTTCACACGATGAACGTGACTTCGAATTTGCCAACAAATATGGTCTGACTATCAAACAGGTGATTGATGCCAAAGGCGCAGACGATGCTGACTTTGACTCAACTCAATGGCAAGAATGGTACGGTTCAAAAGAAGGTAAACTGGTTAATTCAGGTGAATTTGATGGTTTAGACTTCCAGGGTGCATTTGATGCATTCCTTGCAAAACTTGAACCACAAGGTCTTGCCAATGTAAAAGTTCAATTCCGTTTACGTGACTGGGGTGTTTCTCGTCAGCGTTATTGGGGTTGTCCAATTCCAATGATCAACTGTGACACCTGTGGTCAAGTGCCAGTGCCTGAAGACCAACTTCCTGTTGTTCTTCCAACGGATGTCGTTCCAGATGGTTCAGGCAATCCATTGAACAAAATGCCTGAGTTCTATGAAACGAAATGTCCATGCTGTGGTGGCGACGCACGTCGTGAAACAGACACGCTAGATACCTTCGTAGAATCATCTTGGTACTATGCGCGTTATGCATCACCTGACTTTACTGATGGCATGGTGAAACCTGAAGCAGGTCAAACCTGGCTGCCTGTAAACCAGTACATCGGTGGCGTTGAACACGCGATTCTGCACTTGTTATACGCACGTTTCTTCCACAAATTGATGCGTGATGAAGGCGTAGTACAAGGTAACGAACCATTCACCAACCTTCTTACTCAAGGTATGGTGCTTGCAGATACCTATTACCGTGAAGCGGAATCTGGTAAGAAAGCATGGTTTAACCCTGCAGATATCGAACTTGAACGTGACGAAAAAGGTCGTATTCTTTCTGCCAAATACAAAGGTGATGGTCAAGAAGTCATTGTTGGCGGTCAGGAAAAAATGTCGAAATCGAAAAACAACGGTATCGACCCGCAAGCGATTATTGACCAGTACGGCGCAGACACTGCACGTGTCTTCATGATGTTCGCTGCTCCACCTGATCAATCTTTAGAGTGGTCTGATGCGGGTGTGGAAGGTGCAAACCGCTTCTTGAAACGTGTATGGCGTTTGGCGACAGGTTTCCTTGAACAAGGCAATGCTGCTGCAAACATCGACAAAGCGACACTTTCAACTGCTGCGCAAGACTTACGTCGTAAGACACACGAAACCATCCAAAAAGTGGGTGATGATATCGAACGTCGTCACGCCTTTAACACTGCTATTGCAGCGATGATGGAATTATTAAACGCAAACAATAAGTTTGAAGTGAAAGATGACAATGACGTTGCTGTTGCACGTGAGTCGATCACCACACTTCTGACATTGCTTGCCCCATTTGCACCGCACTTAAGCCAGACTTTATTGGCTCAGTTCGGTATTGAATTGACTCAAGCTCAATTCCCACAAGTGGATGAGTCTGCATTAACACGTAATACGCAAACCATCGTGGTTCAGGTAAATGGTAAGCTTCGTGGTAAGTTAGAAGTCTCTGTTGATGCATCTAAAGATGACATCTTGGCACAAGCCAAAGCATTGCCTGAAATTCAGCAATTCCTGACCGGTCCAACCAAGAAAGAAATTGTGGTGCCGAATAAGTTAGTGAACTTGGTGGTTTAATCTCCTTTAAGCCCCCCTTTACAAAGGGAGGTTTGGAGGGATTTCATAAAAGGAATCTCCCCTAACCCCTCTTTAAAAAAGAGGGGGACATAAGGATTTCACAATTCCCAAACAAAGCCCGTTGCCAGTCAACGGGCTTTGCACATACAATCACTACATATTTTTAGATCTTCCTTTTTTGCTTTGAAGAACAATACAGAGGACAACACATGCATTTGGGCAAACGTTTAGCAGCAATTGTTTTAACTTGTGGTCTAAGTGCAGGCTTAGTGGGCTGTGGCTTTCATTTAAAAGGCACCAATCCGGCGACGGCTCCTGTGGCTTACTCTAAAATGACATTGGCATTGCCGGATAATGCAGGACAATTGCATGAAAAACTTGCAATTTATTTGGGCGCAACAGGCATTCAGCTGAGCAATAGTCCCGATGCTTATGTGTTGCGTGTACTGGATTACACTCCACAGCGTCATGAATTAAATGGCAAACTGGTCGAAACCTTGCTGCGCTTAACCGTGACTTTCCGTATTGACGATGTGCAAGGTAATCCTGTAACTGAACCGCGTACCATCACCGCTTCACGCAGCTATCAATATGACGTGGCCACGGTCAACACGGATGACCAGGAACAGAAGTATCTTAATCAGGTGATTGTTGATGATGTGGCACAGCAAATTGTGCGTCAGATTTCATCCAACCGTTTACCCCAAGTCGTGACCAAACCAGCGGCTTCTACAACCCAACCTTAAATATAGAAAATCGCGCGATGAAACTTGACTATCCCCAAGCACTCAAACGTGTTGATGAAGCTCGCGGTGCCTGGATTATGTATGGTCAGGAACCCCTGCTCGAACAAAATTTACTCGATGCTTTCCGGCAGAGTTGGCAAAAGCAGGAAATTGAACGTCAGCGTTATGACATTGGCAATGTCAGTGACTGGAAAAATGTGTTTAATGCTTTAAATAGCCTGTCCTTATTTTCCACGCAACTGGCTGTTGAAGTGCATGGCAATATCAAGCCAGATGCCAACGGCATCAAGCAACTGAAAAGCTATATCCAGCACAATGAACAAAACCTGCTGCTGGTGGTAATGCCCAAACAGGACAGCAGCAGTCTGAAATCCAGTTTTTTCCAGGTGGTGGATGCCAATGGGGTCACTGTGCCGCTTACGGCCAATTATCCGCAAGACCGGCAGCGGATTTTAAGCATTGAGGCAGAAAAGCTGGGCATTAAACTGGCGAATGATGCCTGGGCCTGGCTGGAACAGCACCATGAACACAACTTGCTGGCAGCCAAAAACAGTTTAATGCGTGTCAGCGATACTTTTGCCGATGTGGAGATCATCCAGATTGAACATTTGTATTCATGTCTACAAGACCAGTCGCGCTATACTACATATGACTTAAATGATGCCCTGCTTGCAGGAAATCTGGCTCAGGCAATTAAAATTTTCCAGTATTTAATTGCTTCGGGTGAACCGATGAGCCTGATCTTGTGGAGCATCAGCAAAGAAATGCGCTTACTGATGCAACTGTTTGAACAGCCACAGAATGCCTTACAGCTGGGCATCTGGAAAAATAAAGTCAGCCAATATCAGCAGGCTTTAAGACGGCTCAATCCGAACTGTTTTCTTAGCTGGCCGTCACTTTTGTTGCGCATTGACGCTTCAATAAAAGGTTTAGGCAAAGAAAACCCTGAACATCTGGTTCTGCAAGCCATTAGCAGCATGTGCGGTCAAACCTTATTTTTATCGCCAAGCGTTTAACTAAAGAAACGTGCAAACCAGCCTTTGCCTTTTTTCTGTTCTTGTTTACGTAGATAGCTCAACATATTGTCTCGCACTGCATCGACATAGTCCTGATCATCATGCTGAATATGGTTGATCAGCCACTTGGACAGCAGACGATACAAGTCGTTTTCAATGGCTTCACCTTTTTCAAATTTCAGGCGGTAATCATTCAGACGCTTTACAAATAATTCATGGATGCCACGATGTGATGGTAAATATTGATAACTGACCTGCTCCAGCAAATTTTCTTCAAAGCTAAAATGCGACTGGGTGTAGTCAATTAAATCCTCCAAAACCTCTTTAATTTTATCGCGCTGCCCGGTGTTTTTTACCTGCTCCAAAGCATTAATGTAATCCAAGATCTGACGATGCTGATTATCAATCACATCAATCCCAATGTTATAAGTTTCATTCCATTCCATCATTCTACCCCTTACAAATTTTCATATTAAAGTTATGATCTTTTTCGCATAATCATGGGGATTAATGCTTTTATTATTAAACCCATAATTATTTTATGGATTTAATACTACAAACTTTTTTTATTTAAATCTAGAGATAAAACAAAGATTTTTAAAATTATGTCTACCAGTTGGAAACTCAGGGGGCGGAGAGAAAAAAGAAAACCACACCTCGATCATAAAAAATTATTTAAATAAAAATCATTAAATAAATCCATTATCATCAGGCTAAAATCAAATACATCTTGATAGCCCGGATCAGTGAAAAAAAGTTCTGTTTTCTCAGCAGTGTTTTGAAAAAACTCAATCATCAGGCTAAACATCATCTTTCAGAAAATTGATGGAATTAAAATTGAATAACATGTCTATCCTCTATTAAGTCATGCTAAAAAGTTTGTTAAAAATGACTTCATCCTCTGTCTAGAAAATTTTTCAAGACAACCTAAAAAGAAAATAATTCTCATTTGTTTTTAAAAAGTTCACGTTTTATCCTTATTTAGCTTTTATAATTGCTGCAATTTTCCTCATTTATCAGCTCACTATGCCAAAAATAAAACCGTCCAGAATAGTTGTCGCCATAGTCAGTATTCTTGCTATTGCAGTCACCGCCTGGTTCTTTTTAAAACCCAAAGAGCAAGCACCGCAATACATTAGCAGTGAAGTCACGCGTGGTGATATTGAAGACTCAGTTCTTGCAACCGGTGTGCTGGAAGCCACCAAAATGGTTAGCGTCGGTGCACAGGTTTCAGGTCAGGTGAAAAAGATGTATGTACAATTGGGAGACCAGGTGAAACAGGGTCAGCTGATTGCGCAAATTGATTCGATCCGTCAGGAAAATGATCTGAAAACGGCTGAAGCGAGTATTAAAAACCAGCAGGCTCAACTGGCAGTCAAGCAGGCAAACTTGGCGAAAGTCCAAGCTGAATATCAACGCCAGCAAGCCATGTATGCGCAAGATGCGACTTCGCGTGCAGAACTTGAGGCTGCATTGGCCAGCTATAAAACTGCACAGGCGGAAATTTTGGCGATTAATGCCCAAATTGAACAGTCCCGTTTAACCCTGGCAACAGCCAAAGAAGATTTGGGCTATACCCGGATTGTTGCGCCTATGGATGGCACCATTGTGGCCATTGTGACTGAAGAAGGCCAAACCGTAAATGCCAACCAAAGCGCACCGACCATTGTCAAACTGGCCAAGCTCGACAACATGACCATTAAAGCTGAAATTTCAGAAGCTGACGTGATGAAAGTCGAAGAAGGCCAAACCGTGTATTTCACTACCTTGGGCAATAGCGACAAAAAACATTATGCCAAACTACGCCAGGTAGAACCGGCACCGAATTCCATCAATACGGAAAGTAATAATTCATCCACTTCGTCTTCAAGCACGGCGGTGTATTACAACGCCCTGTTTGATGTCCCCAATGAAGATGGCAAACTGCGTATTGATATGACTGCGCAGGTTTATATTGTGCTGGCTGAAGCAAAAAATGTATTGACTGTCCCTGCAGCAGCCTTGCAAAGTTCAAACCGTCCGCAAGGCAAACGTGCTGATCGTAATGCAGACCAGGCAAAACAACAAAATCCGACTGATCATGATCAAGCGCAAACTGAGCGTCCAAAACGCTTGCAACTGTCTACCGAAGAAAAAGCACTGATTGAACAAGGTAAAGCCTCTATGTCGATGGTTCGCGTAATTCAGGCAGATGGTACAGCCAAACCGCAACCGGTCCTGGTCGGCTTGAACAATCGTGTCACTGCTCAAGTGATTAAGGGCTTAAAACAGGGTGACAAGGTGGTCATTGCCGATGCTTCGGATACCTCAAATGATGCTGCCAAACGCAGTAACCGTGTAGGTGGTGGTGCCGGTCCAGTGAGAATGTAATCATGAGCCAAGATCAACAGCCTTTGCTCAAGGTCACAGATCTGACCCGTGAATTCCCCGCCGGGGAAAGCACCATTCAGATTTTAAAGGGCATTAATCTGGAGATTTACCCGGGAGAACTGGTCGCGATTGTCGGGCAGTCCGGTTCGGGAAAATCCACCCTGATGAATATTTTGGGATGTCTGGATCAGCCAAGCTCAGGAAGCTATCAGGTCAAAGGGCGTGAAACACGTCAATTGGAAGCGGATGAACTGGCTCAACTGCGCCGTGAATATTTCGGCTTTATTTTCCAGCGCTATCACCTGTTGGGCGATTTAAGCGCGGCAGGTAATGTTGAAGTTCCGGCCATTTATGCAGGTGTCGATGCTTCCGCCCGTCAACAGCGCTCGACCCAGCTGCTTTCGGACCTGGGTTTGGCTGAAAAGACCCAGAACCGTCCCAGCCAGCTTTCCGGTGGCCAGCAGCAGCGTGTATCGATTGCCCGTGCTTTGATGAACGGCGGCGACGTGATTCTGGCCGATGAACCAACCGGTGCACTGGATAAAAACAGCGGCATTGAGGTGATGCGTATCTTGCGCGAGCTGAATGCCAAAGGCCATACCATCATCCTGGTTACCCACGATCATAACGTTGCCAAAAATGCCTCGCGTATTATTGAAATTAGTGATGGCAACATTATTTCAGATAAACCGAATGTGCCTGAAGTTGCCGCAGATGAGGTTTTAGAAAAACAGACCTTAGAACAAACCGCACAGAAAAAAACGCCTTCCTGGCGCTCTGCTGCGGACCGGCTAGGCGAAGCTTTCCGTATGGCGCTGCTGGCCATGAACGCCCACCGCATGCGGACCTTCCTGACCATGCTCGGGATTATTATCGGGATTGCCTCGGTGGTGTCTGTAGTGGCTTTAGGTAACGGTTCACAGAAACAGATTCTGGAAAATATCAGCAGCCTCGGAACCAATACCATTACCGTCTATCAAGGCCGTGGCTTTGGCGACAATTCCAAAACAGCCCAGGTCAAAACACTGGTTCCTGCCGATGCGGATGCCCTGGCAGAACAGCCCTATGTTGATGGGGTCAGTCCATCGGTCACCAGCAACATCACCGCACGTTTTAAGGATACCGAAGCATCTGCAACGGTGAATGGCGTCAGTGAAGACTTCTTCTATGTTCGAGGGATGAACTTTGCTTCAGGACAGCCTTTTGACAAAGAAGGCGTGACTGAACGTGCCCAAGACGTGGTGATTGATGACAATACCAAAAAGACATTTTTTAGTGATGGTACCAACCCTGTCGGTCAGGTCATTCTGTTGGGCAGTGTTCCCAGTCGTATTATTGGGGTAGTTGAAGCACAAAAATCGATGATGGGTAATTCAGACAGCCTGAATGTTTACCTACCCTACTCTACGGTGATGAGCCGCATGTTAGGCCAGGCGAATGTACGCAGCATCATTGTCCGGGTCAAAGACGAATACCCAAGTGCGGCAGCTGAAAATGCCATTTTAAATTTATTGGTACAACGCCACGGCACACAAGATGTGTTTACCCAGAATGCAGACAGTATTCGTGAAACCATTCAGCAAACCACGCAAACCATGACCCTGTTAGTCTCTGCGATTGCGGTGATTTCCCTGATTGTCGGCGGTATTGGGGTGATGAACATCATGCTGGTCTCTGTGACTGAACGTACTCAGGAAATTGGCGTGCGTATGGCCGTCGGTGCCCGGCAAAGTGACATCTTGCAGCAGTTCCTGATTGAGGCGGTACTGGTCTGTATTTTAGGCGGGATCCTGGGGGTGCTTCTATCTTTAGGCATTGGCCAGCTGATTAGCCATTTTGCCAGTGGTACCTTCCAGATGGCCTATTCAACCACTTCGATTATTGCAGCCTTTGTCTGCTCAAGCATGATCGGGATTATCTTCGGCTTTATCCCTGCCCGTAATGCAGCACAGCTTAACCCTGTGGATGCACTTTCTCGCGAATAAGGATAAATAGAATGCAAATGAATTTTACCAAGCTTATTGCTAGCCTTATTTTAACTGGCTCACTGGCCGGTTGTGCTGCGGTGGTTAAAACACCGTACGAACAGCCTGCCGTGAATATTCCAGGCAGCTTCCAGAATAGCAAAGCACTCAGTCAGCAGGTGCATGCCGATGTCTATGCCGATCAATGGTGGACCTTGTTTGGTGATGCGCAGCTGAACCAGCTGGTCAATCAGGTTCTGGCCAGCAATCCCGATCTGGCTGTTGCAGGGATTAATTTGCAGCAGGCACGTTTACAGGCTGGTTTGACAAAAAACCAGCAAGGTCCACGGGTCAGCTCAAGTGTTTCCGCTGGACATACCGTTGATCTGAATTCCGGTGATGATGCTTCGCGTGGCCTGTCTTTAAGTAGCGGCGTGAGTTATGAACTGGACTTGTTCGGAAAGCTGGCTCGACAAACTGAAGCCAGCCGATGGGAAGCCTTAGCAACTGAACAGGACTTGCAAGCCACTGCACAAAGCCTGATTGCCACTACGGCAAATTTATATTGGCAGTTGGGTTACTTGAATGAACGCTATCAAATTGCCAGTCAAAACCTGGCCAGCACACAAAAAGTCTTTGAGCTGGTCCGCAGCCAATATCGTGCCGGTGCGGTTTCCGGTCTGGACTTAACCTCAGCGGAACAATCTGTACAAAGCCAAAGAGCGACATTAAGCCAGATTGAGCAGCAGAAAGTCGAAACCCGAACAGCATTGGCAGCGCTGATGCATCAACCTCTACAGCAACTGAACATTCAGGAGCCTTCTCGTTTACCGCGTATTGCCCTGCCGGCAATTTCTGCAGGTTTGCCGGCAGAGCTGTTGTCACGCCGTCCGGATTTACAGGCCAGTGAACTGCGTTTACGCAAGGCCCTTGCCACTAAAGATGCAACCAAGGCTAGTTATTATCCTTCCATTAACCTGACCGGAAACCTGGGCTCTTCCAGCACATCTTTAACCAGTCTATTGCAAAACCCGGTATTAACTTTAGGTGCCAATCTCAGCCTGCCATTCCTGCAATATAACGACATGAAAAAAGATCTGGCGATCAGTGACCTGGATTATGAAAAAGCGATTGTGCAGTATCGTCAAACCCTGTATCAGGCCTTTGCCGATGTGGAAAATGCCTTATCTGCCCGTACCGAATTAAACAAACAGGTGGCCCTGCAAGAACGCAATGTACAACTTGCAGAGAAAACCGAGCGTCTAACTGAAGTACGTTACCGTAACGGGGCCATTGCCCTAAAAAACCTGCTGGATGCGCAGGAAACCACGCGTAACGCCCGTTTGTCTTTGGTTCAAACCAAACAGAGCCAGTACAATGCCTATGTCACTTTGATGCAGGCTTTAGGCGGCAGTCCAGTCAAACAGCTGCCTTAAGTTAAAGGTAAAATAAAAAAGATGCCATTTCGGCATCTTTTTTTATTTCAGAAAAATTCCTGAGAAAATGTTCTGTTTGGCTATTTTTAACTTTTTAAAGGTTAAAAACTCGGACGGTAATATTTATAGGTCAGGCCTTTTTCATTATAAACATCATAACTTTTTTGCTTAAAGTCAGAGACCCATTGCTTGCCGTTAAATCCGGCAATGTGGCCATACACATGCTTGCCGGTTCGATCAATAATATAAATATCACCTTCTTTAGGTGCATCGAACTTGGGATTAATTTGTCGATAACCAATTTTCGTCAGGGTATTTCCCCAGTCTGCCGCAGCAACGGGATGACTTTGAAACCTTGCACCCGCCGATTCCAGAGCAAGTCGGATACTTTTGGCACATTTTTGTGTACTGCTGGTTGAAGAAACCGCCTGCAAGAAATCGGTAAATTTACTGATATCAATTCGCTGTCCATTCTTTGCCAGCATATTCTTTTTGGGTATTGCCTGATCAGCCTGAAATTCCGAAGATTTTTTTGAATTTTTACCCGATTGGGAACGAATTATGATGTTTGCCTGAACAGGAGCGTGAACTTCACTCATGTTTACATTATGATCATAAACCATTCTTTAACCAACACTCCTAAGCTTAAGACTAACAGCTTTTCAATCATTTCGACGGCAAGATGGTAACCTCTAAAATGTGATTTTTCATATAACAAATGTAATTAAATATAAATAAATTATCGATAAGTGAGTTAACTGACTATTTTTTGTTGATTTTTATAACCAGCTACGACTAAAAATTTATTTCATACGTACCCAATCAATAAAAGTCATCATTGGTTTTCAGGCCAAACCCTAATGGAATGAAAATGAACAGCAAAGGGCAAGATCTGCTCTTGACTGCATTTTGTAAATCTCTCTTAAACCATGCTTATTTCAGCAGGATCACAACCCCTATTTTTAGTCTTTGATACTGGCAGACCTATAAAGTTTTTTGGATGTTAAAAAAATGCATTCAATAAAATGCGATCCATTTTCCTTCTACCTATCATTTCTAACCAAACCCCATCAAGATTAAGCCTTATGATTTACATGGCTTTAAAATAATCAACAAAATATATATAAATCATTTATTTATAAAAATTATCACCAGGATTTAGACTTACTTTCACCTTTAATGGATACAGTTCCCTCCCCGGTAAAAAAAGGCTAATATGTGCCACAAGAAATTCACAATATTATGAGAGAGACATGCGTCAATACTTAGACCTTTTACAACACATCCTTGACAACGGTGGCGATAAAGGCGACCGCACAGGCACAGGTACTCGTTCAGTATTCGGTCATCAAATGCGCTTTGATCTTTCTCAAGGATTTCCTTTATTGACCACTAAAAAAGTACATTTCCGTTCCATCGTGATTGAACTGTTGTGGTTTTTAAAAGGTGATACCAACGTCAAATATCTGCAGGACAACAAAGTCACGATTTGGGATGAGTGGTCCACTGCAGAACAAACGGCGCGTTTTGGTCGTCCTGAAGGCGAATTGGGTCCGGTTTATGGTCATCAGTGGCGTAATTTTGGCGCAACCAAAAAAGAAAATGGACTCTATGAGCAGGATGGTTTTGACCAGATCACCTGGCTGATCAACGAAATTAAAACCAATCCCAATTCACGCCGTTTAATTGTGTCGGGCTGGAACCCTAAAGAAGCAGGAACGGTTGCCCTGCCACCCTGCCATACCCTGTTCCAGTTTTTTGTACAGGATGACAAACTTTCTTGCCAGCTTTATCAACGTAGTGCTGACGTGTTCCTGGGCGTTCCCTTTAACATTGCCAGCTATGCCCTGCTCACGCACATGATTGCGCAAGTTTGCGGTTTGGGTGTCGGCGACTTTGTCTGGACCGGTGGCGACACGCACTTATATGTGAACCACTTTGAACAGGCTCAATTGCAACTCAGCCGTCAGCCTCTACCTCTATGTCAGCTTAAATTAAACCCTGAAATCAAAGATATATTTGATTTTAAATTTGAAGATATTGAAATTATCGGCTATGAATCGCATCCCGGCATTAAAGCGCCAGTAGCGGTTTAATTTTCCTTTTTAGAGTTCCCTCTCCTGAAGAATTGTTTAAGCACTGCTTTAAACAATTCTGTCAGTGAGGGTTAGGGAGAGGTAAATTACCCCTCATCCTCTTACGGAATATATTCCCATCCCTGAGCCATATATGGCGCAAGAGAAGGAATTGGAAATCAAAACTTTAAATCCCTCTTCCCTCCTTTACTAAAATGGAAAAATTGTAGGAAGGATTTTGGAATTATTCACAAGGATTAAATAAATGAGCTTCCAAAATTTAGAAGTTGTGCATGTTGTGGCCATGGATCAACAGCGCTGCATTGGTAAAAATAATGACCTGCCTTGGCACATTTCAGCTGACCTGAAACACTTTAAGGAAATCACCCAAGGCGGTGTGGTGGTCATGGGACGCAAGACCTTGGAGTCTATGGGCCGCACTTTGCCAAAACGGGTCAACTGGGTGATTACCCGGGACAAGGACTGGTCGTTTGACGGCACCAAAGTAGCCTACTCGATTGAAGATGCCTTGGCTCAAGCCATTGCCGATGTTAAGGCATCAGAAAAACCCGAAGCAATCTTTGTGATTGGCGGTGGTGAAATTTTTAAACAGACCATGAACATTGCCGACCGCCTGGAACTGACCCATGTTGAACTGGATGTTCAAGGCGATGCCTACTATCCGGAAATTCCGGCTGAATTTAAAAAGGTCGCCTCAGAACAACATATTGACGACAAAACCGGGATTGCTTTTGAGTTCGCAACTTACCGAAAATAAAGGTAATAATTACTTATAACAGTCAAATATGCATAATACTGGAACAAGAGAATTCCTTCTTGCTTTGGGCATGGTATTAGTCCATACCGTGTTCGGCCTGTTCGTTATTATGTCCTCTATTTGGCTGTGTCTGGCCTTATGGTTTCAGGAACCTTTGGGCAGCTTTGGCACCCGCATACTGATCGGCCTCTGGATCGCTTTTGCCTTAAGCATCCTCGGCATTTACCTCACCCAATATATCTTGAACCGTCAGACCGATGTGCTGATCTATGTTCTGTTTTTTCTTGTCGGCTTATTCTGGTATTTTAGCCTAGAAGCCCGGCAAGATCGCGAGTGGAATCCGGAAGTTGCCCAAGTGCTGTCTTATCGGCAGCACGGCGATCAAGTGACATTAAACAATGTACGCAATTTTAACTGGCATGCAGATGGCAGTTATGATGAACGTTGGGAAACCCGTCAGTTTGATTTAAACCAGATCACGGGGGTAAATATTATTACTTCCTACTGGATGGGACCACGCATTGCGCATACCCTGGTCAGTTTTGATTTTGCCAACAGCCCTCCGCTGACCTTCTCAATTGAAATTCGCAAACAAAAAAATGAAGAATTTTCCACTTATGGCGGATTTTTCAGAAAATACGAACTCAGCCTGATTGCAGCAGATGAAAAGGACCTGATCTATACGCGCAGCAATATTCGTAGTGAACAGGTCTATTTCTTCCCTATTAACATGTCGAAAAGCGAAAGACGTGCCCTGTTTGAAGAATATCTGCACAAAGCCAACGAATTAAGGCAGCAGCCGAGATGGTACAACAGCCTGACCAGCAACTGTACCACGCTGGTATTTGATATGGTGCAGACCATATCAAAAAGGCCTTTCCCGGCAGATTACCGCCTGCTCGCTTCTGGCTATTTGCCGAATTATCTCTATGACTTAAATGCCATTTCACATGATTTAAGCATCACACAATGGTACAACATTGCTTATATCAACCCGCGCGTGAGTCAATTTAAGCATCTTTCCAGTAGCCAATATTCAACCCTGATTCGCCACGGCATCCCCCAGCCAATAACGGATGAATTAACTGAATTTTAAAAGTAAAAATATAAAAACATCCCATTTAATCCTAGTGAAAAGCCTATTTTTTTGTTTATATAGACTCTAAGTTAAACCAAGAATGAGAACTCAAATATGTTAAAAAAAATGTTTGCTGTCGGCATACTGGGCGCTGCAATTGCTTTTACCGGTTGTCAAACCACACCGAATGCCGCATCTCCTATTGAGGCTGCAAACTTGGTACAACTGCAAAACCGTACCTGGATTGCCACCCATATTGGCAATACCGAAATCAAGACAGCACCGACCGCCCATAATATTCCGAGCTTGCAGTTTGATGCTGCCAGCAAACGGGTCAGCGGTGCCGATGGTTGCAATCGCATTATGGGCAGCTATGAAGCAGGGCGAGATACGCTCGTGCTCGGTCAAATGGCGGGCACCAAGATGGCCTGTCTGGATAGCAACAATGTAGCGCCACAATTTAATGAAGCCTTGGCGAAAGTCGCAAACTATCAGGTGTTTGGAAAAACGCTAAAACTGCTGGATCGTCATGGCAATGTAGTGCTGCAATTTACAAGCCCCTTGCAACCACGTTAATTGTTTAAATAAAAGCCTGAAATCTCAGGCTTTTGTGTTTAAAATGTATAAATTCATTGTCGCTTCATAGAAAGCCCCTATATTAAAAATAATAAGCAAATACAGGATAAGATCATGCAACAAGCATTATTGGGTGGTGGATGTTTCTGGTGTGTCGAAGCCGTTTTTTTACAGTTAAAAGGTGTGGAAAAAGTGGTCAGCGGTTATGCTGGCGGTCATACTGAACATCCCAGTTATGAGGATATTTGCCGTGGTGACACCCAGCATGCGGAAGTGATTCTGATTGATTATGACGAAACGCAAATTAGCTTTGCCCAGCTTTTGGATGTATTTTTTACCACCCATGATCCAACGACCTTAAACCGTCAAGGTAATGACATCGGCACTCAATATCGTTCAGTCATTTATTATTTTAATGATGAACAGCAGCAGCAGGCAGAACAGACTATTGAGCATTTAAAAGCGCAAGGTTTAAATATTGTGACCGAGCTGAGCCCTGCACCGCAGTTCTACCCTGCGGAAGAATATCACCAGAATTTCTTTGCCCGCAACCCTTCCCAAGGCTACTGCAATTTCACCATTCCACCGAAGCTAATGAAATTGCGCAGCAAGTTTCAGGACTTGCTGAAATCTGAATAATCTGGTCCAGCCAATATTAGACATAAAAAAAGCGACCATTAAGGTCGCTTTTTTTAAAAGATCAGATTAGTTATCGGTTGCAAAAGCAATATCGCTGAGCCCGGCTTCACTCGCACGAGACATCACTTGAGCAACAGTGTCATAACGTGATTCTTTATCTGCTTTCAGTACAATTGTCGGTTGGCGTTCTTCTTGACCAGCTTCGTTAAATTTTGTCTGTAACTCATCAAGCGTGAGCACCTTGCCATTCCAGGCAACTTCCCCACCTGCATTAATACTGATGGTGACGTTTTTAGGTGGCAAATCCATAATATCTGCCGTGGTTTTAGGTAAGGTTAATGGAATTGATGGGTTAGCAACGGTTGCTGTCACCAGGAAGATGATCATCAATACCAACATAATATCGATCAGTGGAATGAGATTCATCTCATTCATACCTACATCGTTGTCTTCACCCAATTGAAAGCCCATTAAGCTTGACCTCCAACCAGATTGTTTGTTGTTGCTTGAGTCGCTACCTGAGCTGCACTGTCCTGTTGCAACATGGTGTCAATCAACAGACTGTGTGCCTGATCTTGTAACTCATGTGCCAAACCACGGTTCACACGGGTACAAATGTTATAAGCCAGTACTGCAGGAATCGCGACAGCCAAACCCAGACCGGTCATAATCAGGGCTTCACCCACCGGTGTTGCCACTTGTGCCAGACCAGCCTGACCACTTTTACCGACCGCAACCAGCGCGTGGAAAATACCCCAGACCGTACCAAACAAACCGACAAACGGTGCCAGTGAAGCAATGGTACCCAACACTGCAACACCTTTTTCAGCATTGGCTTTTTCAGCTGAGATTTGACGCAACAAAGCCTGTTCTGCAACAGCTTTACGCTGTTCAAAATTTAAAGGCGCAAATTTTGCCTTTAACTTGCTTAACGCTTGAGAGAGTTGAGCATAAGCTTGTTGCTTCAGTTGGCGAGTCCCCATTATACGTAAAACGAAGATGGTCCATGTCGCAATCGACATTGCCAATAACACGAAATACAGGGTTTTACTCACTGCATCTGCATGTTGCCAATAAACTGAAAAGTTCATACTCGAACTCCTAATAAATGTTAGCCGCGTGGATTCACTGTCAATTCCAATGGTAGGTTAGCCTTGATTGGATAAGCCACGCCATTTTCTTTGTACGGTTTGAATTTGGAACTACGCACTGAGCGTAAAATCTTTTCATCTAAAGCAGGAACACCGGTCGAACGGACCATACGTACTGAAGTAATTACACCTTTTTCATTCGCTTCAATATACACCATGGCAGTACGCGTTTGGCCTTCCAAGTCGCTGTTGCTATAGGATGGCTTTGGCGAACGGCTCCATTGTACTCCTGAACCACCAATAGAAACATTTTTTGGTGATGGCGGCGCAGGAGGTGCTACCGGAGCTGGTGGTGCAGGCGGAGTTGGCGCAGGGGGTAGAGTCACCGGAGCAGGCTTCACCACTCTCGTTTCAGAAATCGTCGTGCTCACTGTAGGTTTAGGCGGTGCTTCCACCGGTTTGATCACGGGTTTCGGTACTTCTGCTTTTTTAACTTGTTGAACCTTTTCTACCTTCTTCGGTGGTGGTGGAAGCTGTTTTTTTACAATTTCAACCTGTTTCACTTCTTTCGGTTTTGGTGGTTCTTTTTTGGGTTCCGCTTTAGGCTTCGGTGGTAACGGTTTTGGTGGTTCTTGAATTTTTACAAAACGTACCTTTAACGGTTCTTTTTCAATCGGTTTGAGTTCCGGGGCTTTCATTTGCCCTACCGCCCACAACACACCCATGTGACCCACCACCACCGCAAGCAAGGCAGTGATCACTTTCTTTTTCATTGGATTGGGAGTTTGCATATTTAGAGCGGAAGATTGACTCATTAAAATCAGTTACCTAATTTAAGCGATTGTAGATCTATAAAGATTTTAGCAATCAGGCTCATCGGTTAGTACAATTAAAGCACGCCAATAATAAATGAGAAGTGTTTTCATTTGCAACTATTAAAATGCCCGTTTTGATGAGTTTTTTGAATCAAAAACGAAAAAGGCATGCCTGAAACATGCCTTTTTAATCGGTATAAATGACAATACTTATTGAAAAACAACCGTTTTGTTGCCATCCACAATAATACGGTCTTCCAGATGCCATTTCACGGCACGGGCCAAAACATTTCGTTCCACATCTTGTCCGAGTTCACGCAGCTGCTCAACGGTGAAATCATGATTCACACGTTCCACATCCTGTTCAATAATCGGTCCCTGATCGAGGTCAGCAGTCACATAATGTGCTGTTGCACCAATCAGTTTCACCCCTTTGTCATATGCCTGTTGATACGGGTTTGCACCAACAAAGGCTGGCAGGAAGGAATGATGGATGTTGATGATTTTCATTTCCCACTTTTGCACGAATTCTTCGTCCAGAATCTGCATGTAACGCGCGAGGATCAGTAAATCGTTGCCCTGCATGATTTCATCAATTTTGGCATAGGCTTCACGTTTATTTTCTTTATTCACCGGTACCACTTCAAATGGAATGCCGAAGTTTTCTACCGCTTCACGCAAAGTTTCATGGTTGGAAACCACTTTGGTAATTTCACACGGTAAGCCGCCACGCGCATGACGCCATAACAGCTCAAGCAATGCATGATCCACTTTAGAAACCAGAATCCCGACTTTTTTCACATCACTGACCAGTGCCAGACGCCAGTGCATGTCATAGCGTTCTGCCACATTGCTGGCAAACGTCTGGGTTAAACTTTCTTTACGGCTTTGCAAGTTGTCCAGTTCAAATTCAACACGCATGAAATAGCGCCCGCCCTGAGCTTCAGTCGCGTATTGATCAAGTGCGGTAATATTTGCTCCCTGATGATACAAAAAGCTCGAAACAGCCTGCACGATACCTGGTTTATCTGCACAAGTAATCAGTAAACGTGCTGTGTTAGCAGTGGACATATTCATGTTGGTTAATATCACTAATCAGTTAAATTGAAAAACAAGCCGAGTATTCTAACGCTTTTTTCAGGCTTTCTAAATAGGCTAGCCCGCATCGTGTTTTTTACTGGACGATAAACTTTCAAAAAGCTCTGAAGGGCCGAGCGTTTCAAGTAAATGTTCATAGGTTTGACGGCTTTCACCACGCAGGTAAGCCCCTTCCAGGAAAACCATCTGGCGCAATGCCTGCCAGACCCATTTTTCTTCCAGATGGTTCGAATCGGTAATATGACCCGACATGTACAGGAAGTTAGTCCAGTTGGTCAAAACAATCCACAAGTTAATAATCAGGGCTTCAATTTCTGAATCTGTCATTTCCATTAAGCCTGCATTCACGAAAGCTTTATAGATTTTTTGCCCCTGCTGCATCACCTGTCCGGCAAAACGCGGATACATTTTGCGAAAATCTTCATTATTTTCAACAAGATGATAAACATCACGATGCAAAAAGCGATACGCCCAAAGCTGGCTGCTCAGCACCTGAAAATAACGAATTTTATCGTTAGCATCAAGCGGACGATCATCAGGCAATGCCAGCATCTCCAGAGTTTCGCCTTGATACTGCTCCATCAACTCTTTGATGATTTCGTTCTTATTGCGAAAGTGGTAATACAAATTACCTGGACTCATATTCAGTTCAGCTGCAATATGATTGGTTGTTACAGAACGCTCACCGCGCTCATTAAATAACTGTAAGCTGAGCTGTAAAATACGTTCTTTGGTTTTCACCGTTTTGGAGTGAGACATCCTAAAGTAACCATTCATTCAATAGGTTAGCGAGCTAACACATAAAGTAACTTGACTATTTAGAGCTTTTACTCTAAAAATTAAATTAATCGCTTTTTATTTAATGGTAGCAGGTCATGAACAGTCAAACAAAAACAACTTCAATGACACCACATTCGTTTAATATTCAGCACTTATACGACGTGCTAGAACAGCAAAAGCACGCTTATCTACGTCATTCTTTTCCATCGGCAAAAGAACGTATTGACCGTTTAGCGCGTCTCAAGCGTATCTTAGTTAAATATCAAGATCAATTTGCCGAGGCAATTAATCAAGACTATGGTAACCGTTCTGTGGGTGAAACCAAAATCGGCGAACTGCTCACCTGTCTTGAACAGATTAAATATTATAGCAAGCATTTGACCGGTTGGATGAAACCATCGAAACGCCATGTTGGAATTATCCATCAGCCGGCAAAAGCCTGGGTGCAATGTCAGCCCTTGGGCGTGATCGGGATTATTGCCCCGTGGAACTATCCTTTATTATTGTCGGTGGGTCCGCTGATCTGTGCAATTGCAGCCGGCAACCATGCCATGATCAAAATCTCCAGTGCCTCCAGCCATTTTGGCCGTGCCTTGGAAAAAGCCCTAGGCGAAGCGTTTCCGACCGAACTGGTGGCCGTGATTAATGGCGGTGGACCCGTTTCCGATGCTTTTAGCCATTTAGCCTTTGATAAAATTGTTTTTACAGGTTCAACCGAAATTGGTAAAACCGTGATGGCGGCAGCTGCAGAAAACCTGGTGCCGGTAATTTTGGAGCTGGGGGGAAAATCACCGGTACTGGTTCATCCTTCTATTGATTTGCAAGATGTGGCACAGCGTCTGGCTGCAGGTAAACTCTGGAATTCAGGTCAAACCTGTGTGGCACCGGACTATATGTTCCTGCCTAAAGGTAAAACGGCCGAATTTATTGAACATTTTAAAGCCTGTGTAGAAGAGATGTATCCGAGTATTGAGTACAATCAGGATTACACCTCGATTATTAATGACAAACAATACAACCGCCTGCAGGGCTATCTGGAAGATGCCCGTACCCAAGGTGCTAAAATTATTGAATTAAATCCGGCACATGAAGATTTAAGCAAAGTTCGTAAAATTGCGCCAACCATCGTGACCGGTGTCACCACGGAAATGCGGATTATGAAAGAGGAAATTTTCGGCCCGATCCTTCCTATTCTGGAATATGATCAAATTGACGATGTAATTGACTTTATTAATAGCCGTCCTCGTCCACTTGCATTATACTATTTCGACTTTGATCAGGCGCGTGCCGACTATGTCGCACAGCATACTCATTCAGGGCATTTCGGGCAGAATATGGTATTGACCCATGTGGCACAGGATGACTTACCTTTTGGTGGAGTCGGTGCTTCAGGTATGGGCAAATATCATGGTCCAGAAGGTTTCTTCAGTTTGTCGCATGAACGGTCAGTGATGTCTAATCCAAAGCTGTATAGCTTAAAATTCATTCTCCCACCGTTTAACAAGCCGATTCACAAACTGATTTCCAAGACCCTTCTTCGATAACTGATCAAGGCATGATCTATTACACATGATCATGCCGCGTTTTTCTTAAATTCGCTTGTCTTTTAAGCGTATTTTTGGTATAAAACGCCCCTTGAATGATTTCATCCGTTTACTTTTAATGACTAGCCGCACAATCGGTGCTGTCTAGCAATGGAGTTCACCATGTCTAAGGTTTGCCAAGTTACCGGCAAGCGTCCAGTCGTTGGAAACAATGTCTCGCACGCCAATAACAAAACCAAACGCCGGTTCGAGCCGAACCTGCATCACCACCGTTTCTGGTTAGAAAGCGAAAAACGTTTCGTACGTCTTCGTTTAACCACTAAGGGTATGCGTATTATCGACAAATTGGGCATTGAAAAGGTTGTTGCTGATCTTCGTGCTCAAGGTCAAAAGATCTAAGGAGTCAGTACAATGCGTGATAAAATTCGCCTAGTTTCTTCAGCTGGTACAGGTTATTTCTATACTACGACTAAGAACAAACGTACTATGCCGGAAAAAATGGAAATCAAAAAATTTGATCCAAAAATCCGTCAACACGTAATCTTCAAAGAAGCTAAAATTAAATAATTTTGACTTCTTGAAAAAAGCGGCCCTCCGGGTCGTTTTTTTTTGCATTTTTTTTATTCGACTTGCTACACTTCTTGTTATTCTTTTTTTGGCATTTTTTGTGCTTATTCTTTTTTACCCTTAACTTTGGCTCAAGCTTAAGGAGTTTTTAGTGCCTCATGATGTAGATCTGATTATATTACTTGCCGTTGGCTTTGGACTGGCACTCATTTTTGGCTATATGGCTGCGCGTATTCGTCTCCCCCCTCTGATTGGCTATTTGGTCGCCGGTATTGTGATTAGCCCGAATACCCCCGGTATCGTAGGGGATATTCATCTTGCCAACCAGTTGGCTGAACTTGGGGTCATGTTCCTGATGTTTGGTGTCGGGATGCACTTTTCCCTAACCGACCTGATGCAGGTCCGCCGCATTGCCTTACCGGGTGCAGTACTGCAAATTGCGGTAGCAACCTTACTGGGCATAGGCGTTTCCATGATCTGGGGCTGGAACTTTGGCTCGGCCCTGGTGTTTGGCCTGAGCCTGTCCTGTGCCAGTACGGTGGTGTTACTCAAAGCTTTGGGTGACCGAGGCTTAATCAACTCCGTAAACGGTAAAATTGCGGTGGGCTGGTTATTGGTTGAAGATCTGGTCATGGTGCTGGTTTTGGTCCTTCTTCCTGCCACTGCTGTTTTACTGGGTGGAACAGCAATTTCCGGCTCAGACCCGAATGCCAATATCTGGATGACCTTAGCTGTCACACTATTGAAAGTGGCTGGCTTTATTGCCTTTATGCTGATTGTGGGTAAACGCCTGGTTCCCTGGATTATGCAGATCGTTGCCCGTCTGGGATCACGTGAACTGTTTACCTTGACCGTAGTGGCCGCTGCGGTTTCGATTGCCTTTGGTGCTTATAAGGTTTTTGGCGTGTCGATGGCGCTAGGCGCATTTTTCGCCGGGATGGTGGTCAAAGAATCCGATTTCAGCCACCGTGCAGAGGAAGAAACGCTCCCGCTACGCGAAATTTTTTCCATTTTATTCTTTGTCTCGGTGGGCATGCTGTTTGATCCCATGATCTTAGTGCAGCAGCCTTGGCATGTCCTGGCCGTGGTGGCGATTATTATGGTGGGGAAAACCATCGCAGCAATGGCACTGGTACTGTTCTTCCGTTATCCAATTAACACCGCTTTAACCGTGGGTGCCAGCCTTGCACAAATTGGCGAGTTTTCTTTTATTTTGGCGACCTTAGGCGTTTCACTACATCTCTTGTCTTTAGAAGGACAAAATCTGATTTTAGCCGGTGCACTTATCTCGATTACGCTAAATTCATTTGTGTTCTCTGCCATTGAACCGGTACAGAACTGGATTCGTGAACGCTCACATTTGGCCCGCTTGCTTGAACGTAGCGGTGACCCGCTGTCCATGTTGCCAGATGAAGTCTCTCAAGAATACTTGCGTGATCAAGTAGTGATTGTCGGTCATGGTGAAGTCGGTCGTCGCATTACCAAAGCCTTAATGAAGCAGGATATCAAGGTAGTGATTGCCGAAGAAAACCGCGAGATCGTTGAAAGTTTGCGTGACAAAGGCATTGCAGCGGTATCGGGACGTGCAACCGAAGCTGGGGTACTCATTCAGGCCCATATCCAGCATGCCCGCCTGCTGGTGCTGTCTCCGATGGATATTCTGGATATTCATAAAATTGTCGATATTGCCAAAACATTGAATCCACAGATCCAGGTTCTCGTCTGTGCCGAAAGCAAGGAAGAAGCTGAAGTGATTCGCCGTGAAAATATCGGTCAGGTTTATTTTGCCAAAGAAGAAATGGCCATCAACATGACCAATCATATTTTAAACCAGATCCAGATTGCACATCATCAGGCACCGACACACTGATCTTCATTGCATAAAAAAAGCGCACTTCAGTGCGCTTTTTTAGGTTCAAATAAGCTTAGCTCATATACTTCGGCTGTTCATCCACAATTTCAGCCTGCCATTCATTGACCTGCTTTTCCATCATGGCAAACAGAGCCGCCTGCATCATGTGCTGGGCAATCACCGGCGTTTGATCACCAAGTAACGCTTTGACCTGATCATTAAACTGAATCTTGACCAGCGGTTCTTTTTCAGAGCCTGCATTTCGCAATGCCAACTCACCACCTTCAAGTTGAACAAGTTCTAAAATCGCTTCTTGACTACCAAATAATTCTTTCAAATGTTCTATAGACATATATCCTCCATGTTCAACATGGTGGCAAAGGGCTGTTGCACTTTGCATTACTTAGACTATTTATATAAGGTCAATGACAGAAACTTCAAGAGCACTGGTCGTAAAGTTTAAAATTCAACCATTTCATTGCGAAAACCGTCAATTAACTGGGTCAGGTCACGATGCCATTCACGCAGGATTTTGGTATCCGGCAACCAGGCTTGAGGGGTTTGAGTTACTTTAATAATTAGGTTGGAAGAGGTTTCATCTTCAGGTTCTGGCGCACTTGGTTCTGGTGCATATTGACACATACGGTAGGCACGTTTTAGCTCGGCAATAAAGCCCTGTTTCGCTAACTGCTGCATTACAGTCACTTCAGGCGAGATCTGCCCTTTTTCTGCCATATGTTCTTCAATGGATTTCAGGGTCGGAGCAAAGTCATTTAAACGGTAGTAACGCACCAACTCTTGCAAAAATGCCAATACTGCACCATGCAAATGAAATACAGCCGCTTCACGATGTGCCTGAGCCTGCTGAATGTGATCGGTTTGTTCCGCTTGTTGACATGCAAGACGTGCAAAATACAGTTTTTGATTGGTACGATCGGCATGAAAGCGAGCAACACGAGACATGGTGATTTCCTAAGTTTTGGCGTGATTACACTGTTAAGATTAAACGGTCTTTCAGAAAAATGACAATAAAAATTATGGAAGATTAATTTCAATGCGTGAAAGATCTGCTGTCACTTCAATAATCATGGGTGATTTCAGCCAGAATAATTTACATCCTTCCAGATCAAGAGATGGGGATTCAATAGACCAATTCAACCTGATTCAAGCCTGGTTATTTTGTCCATAAAAAAAGGAGCCTTGCTCCTTTTAATCTTTAGTTTGCTGCTGGCTTGTCTTCTGCCTGTTTCACACGAATCCCTTGTCCATGCAAACGCAAAGTATTTAAGCCTTTAATCGCTTTCACCGCTTCACGGCCATGTGGCATTTCCACAAAAGCAAAGCCTTTTGATTTACCTGTTGCAGCATCTAAAACCAAAGTGCATGAATCTACCGTGCCATATTGCTTAAACAATTCCAGCAATTCAGCTTCTGTCACTGTACGTTCTAAATTACGAACTAAAATTTTCATCTGATGACCTTTAAATAGGCTAAAAAAACCAAAAAGCACTCGCCTACTTACTTTTTGCACTTCACTATTGAGATAGTTTAATCGAGATCGATACCAAAATCTAAATTAATCGCTTGCCGCTCAATCAAGGCACTTTTTACGGTTTGCTGACGCGGCTTGTAATGGGTCTCGGTCGTGCACAGGTTGCGAGTCAGGTCATTCAGGAAATAACTTTCAATTTTTCGTCCCTGTTCATCGACCTGATCGCGCGCCCAGAGATTCAGATTTTGCTTGGTTAAAATCAGTTCATTTTTGGCCCGGGTTAAAGCCACATATAATACCCGGCGCTCTTCTTCCACTTCGTCAAAATTGCCCTGCGCACGTGCATGCGGATACTGTCCCGCAGACACATTCGCGACATAGCAAATCTTCTGTTCTGTCCCTTTGGCAGAATGGATCGTAATCAGCGTCATCACATCATCTTCAGACTGGCGTTCAATTTCAGAAATCGAGACCGGATCGAGCACATATTCTTCCAGAAATTCACTCAGCTGATCATGCTTGGTGGCCAGCTGCTTGACCAGGTCAAAATCGCCCAGGCGTTTCGACCAGTCTTTCTTGGCGTAGTTTTCCTCCAGCTGCTCCAGCAGTGCTTCAATTCCCAAAGTCACACAAGCCTGCACCTGATCTTTTAATACTGACATCTGCTTCATGATCAGCAGCGTTTTTTCGGGAATTCGTCCGAATTTTTCCAGTTTCTCGAAAATCAGGTCTTGATCTGGCTGTTGCAATAATTGCTGCGCCAGCTTGCTGGCCCCGACATCTCCCACCCCATTCCATAAGGTCAGGAAACGCATCCAGGCAATATCATCCAGCGGATTGGCAATCACCCGCAATAAACTGAGCAGGTCTTTGACATGCGCAGTTTCCAGCAATTTCATACCGCCGATAAAACGGTAAGGCACATTGGCCTGAATAAAGGCCGCTTCGATGTGGCGTGCCGCAAAACTGGAACGCACCAGCACCATATGGTCATGCCACGGTGTGCCTTCCAGAAAATGCCGCTCTTTGATATCAATGGCAATCCATTTGGCTTCATCAAACTCGTTCGGGAAGATATGCAGTTTGGGTTTAATGCCCTCGCCACGATGTGCATCCAGACGCTTGTCATACTGAATAGGGCTTTGATAGAGCAACCAATTCGATAGGTCTAAAATTTCCTGAGTCGAACGATAGTTTTGTTCCAGTCTAAAAATCTGCGCATCCGGTACGCGCTCTTTAAAATGATGGATATTTTCAAAGTCCGCACCACGAAAACCGTAAATGGACTGGGCATCATCCCCGACACAGAACAGGCTGACTTTATCCTTTAAAGGTTCCAGCAAAGCCCATTGCAGAGGGTTGGTATCCTGCATTTCATCCACCAGCATGTGTTGGCAAATGGAGGCCACATAATCAGTAAGCCCTTCCGATTGCGCCAGTGCGGAAGCCACTACCGCCAAAATATCGTCATAATCCAGAAAGCTGCGGGCACGTTTTCGTGTTTCGTATTCTTTCATGATGTCCGCGATTTGATCTTTATATTCTAAAAATTCAGGCAGCTGTTTTTCTAAGGCAATACTCAGTTTTTGTCGGGTATTGCGGGCAAAGGAATACAGGTCACAAAGCTGCTGCGGCTTGGGCAGTGCATTCGGATTTTTTTTATCATCCTTGCCGCGAATTAAACGGAACATCATGAGCTGATCATCACGGTCGATAATCGAAAACTGTTCCAGACCAAAAGCTTTGGGAATTCGGCGCAGCAGATACATGCAAAAGGTATGAAAGGTTGAAGCACGCAAGCCTTTGGCTTGTTCGCCCAGCGCCAATTCGACCCGCGCCACAATTTCACTGGCTGCACGGCGAGTGAAGGTCAGAATCTGGATTTGATTGGCCGGCACACCTTGATCAATCAAGTAAGCTGCACGAGCCACAATGGTTTTGGTTTTGCCACAGCCTGCCCCTGCAAGTACCAGACTATGCTTTGCCTCGGTGGTGGCAGCCTGTTTTTGTTGCGGGTTTAATTCATTAATCAGGGTGGCTAAACTCATGGTGTCTCATCGTGTTTAATAGACGAATAGTTTAACAGAGCTGACCCTAGAAAACTTGATAAGCAAACATGAGTATATATTTTCAACGCAACGCAGAACTGCTTTGTTGCTGTCACGACTCATCTAAATTCACGACCAGGATGACATGGATGCCGTCAGTTGGATTGGGGTACAGGGAAATACCCTCAATCCAGCAAAGGATTTTTGTTACTTTTCATCCCTGAAAAGTAAAATTTGCCTACGCGTTAGTATTTACCTATTCACATCCTTTCGGGGCCGTGATGCTCTCCGCTTTTAGAATTTAGCATGATCACTTTTCAAGTTTGTTTAACACTGTAACTACTGTATCTTCCAAATGCCTTTCAGCATTTTTCATCGCATCTTCTAAATCAATATGAGGGGGATTAATCCCGATAATTTGACTAAAACCCAAGTCATATAGTTCCTCAATGCCATCGCCAACTACACCCGCAAAAGCAATCACAGGCTTATTCAGTCGCTTCGCGACCTGCGCCACCCCAAACGGGGTTTTGCCAAATTTGGTTTGAAAATCAATTTTGCCTTCACCCGTCAACACATAATCGGCTTGGGCAATTTTTTCAGCCAGATGAGTTTCTTCAATCACCAGTTCAACGCCGGATTGAATGGAAGCACGGGCAAAAGCCATCAGACCAAAACCCAGACCACCTGCCGCACCTGCTCCCGCAATATTTTGTTTACTGACGTTTAACTCTGCTTCAACCACATCGGCAAAATGTGCAAGGTTCTGATCCAACAACCTCACCATTTCAGGCGTAGCCCCTTTCTGTGGCCCAAAAATATATGATGCGCCATTTGCACCACATAAGGGATTATTCACATCAGAAGCAATCAGGATTTCAACCTGTGTTAATCTGGCATCCAAGCCTGAAAGATCAATCTTTTGAATCTGGTCAAGCTGACCACCACCTACAGCAACATCGCAGCCTGCAGCATCGAGAAATTTCACACCCAAGGCCTGTGCCATACCGGCACCGCCATCATTGGTCACGCTGCCGCCCAAACCGATCATGATTTTAGACACGCCTAAATCCAGTGCAGTTTTACTCATCTCCCCAGTACCCAAAGTGCTGGTGAATAAAGGATTACGCTGTGATTTGTCCAACAAATGAATGCCATTGGCTTTGGCCATTTCAATGACCGCCGTTTTACCTTGGTTCACCAGACCGAAATAGGTTTTTATTTTGTGCTCTGCTAAAGGGCCACTGACTTCACAATCAATCTTTTGTCCACCTTGTGCAGTAATCAAGGCATCCACGGTACCTTCACCCCCATCTGCCATGGGCACCGAAATACACATGGCATCTGGATATACTTTCCGAATGCCACGCTGCATGGCCTGACAGACCTGCTCGGCAGTCATACTTTCTTTAAAGGAATCGGGGGCAAGAACAAAGGTTTTAGGCATAATCTTGAAAAAGTGAAAGCAATAAATCTTTATACAATAAAAAAGAGCGCTCTATGCGCCCTTTTCTCCCAGTTCACTGTTATACATCTGCCGAACTTTGCGGTACTTCATGTTTGATATAAGACGCCAAGGTCAGATAATTAATTCCCTGGAACAAAATATCTATAGCAAGAAATAGTCCCAATACCCAGAAGGATGCATCCGGTGAGATTAAAATAATGATACCTGTAATCAGGGTCAGCAAGCCGGAAAATAAGATCCAGCCCCAACCTTGATAGACTTTAAAAATAATGGCACTAAAAATACGGATGATACCTGCCACAATTAATACAATGGCCAGCAGATTGGTCAGCACAACTGCGGTTTTTACCGGTGTGCTAAAAGCATAATAACCAGCGACCAGATACAGTACGCCAAATAATGCCCATAACCAGCGGGTGCCCCCTTCAAAAATTTTAAAAGCTGCAACAAAGTGCAGAATACCGCCAGTCATCATCAGTATGCCGAACAGGAACACCACAGAAAGCGTGGCAAAAGGCAGCGAAGCAAGCAATACAAGACCAAATAGGGTCAGCACAATACCCAGACCTAAATACCACTTTCGATTTTCATGCAGCTGATGTCGAACTAAATCATTTCCTACTGTTCTCATGTTTTTTCTCAAGTCTTTTGTTTAGGAACAGCTTTCGTTTTAGCTGATTTTCGGTCAAAAGTCTGTTATTTCTCTGCATTTTAATCCACAGCTCGATGCTCAGCTGTGGATAAAAGCATCGTTATCCCCAAGGATTATTTTTTCCAGCCCACTTCAATTGCGGTCATTTCATTAATCAAAGTCTGCTTCAATGAATCCGGCATTTTGCTTTTTTGTTCCGAAACCGGGATATATCCCGCCATCAGCTCGGCCTTGACTTGCGGAAATAAAGGCTGCTGCTTTGGATAGGCATAACCCAGTGGATAAATGGGCTGACCCGTCGTTAAATCATATTTGTCACTTGCACCAAAAGCATGGAGCAACTCATGTACCAGTACAATCTTGTTTTGTTCAGCCTGTTTTTTCGACGCAAATAAATTCACCGAGCCAATGCGGCCTTTTTGCAAGGCAGTGGAATGTTTCAACTCTTTAATTTTTTCGGGATCATAATAATTTAAATACAGGGTCACACTGGGTGAACCGTCAGCACGTTCATGCTGTTTCCATGCATAAAAACGGAATTTCAGACTCCATAAAATATTATCCAGCATGGTTGCCTGTTGCGGCACTTTCGGGGGCAATTGTTTCAGTTCACGTCCCAACTGAAAATAAATGACAATTGGCTGTCCGCGATACTGTGCCGACATCTGCTGGAGATATGCTTGTGCTCCATTCAGTTCAGACAAATTCAGCGATTGAATATAGCTTTGAGTCGCAGCTCGCCCATCTGCATTGACAGGATGCAGCATGACAATAATGGGTTTGGACCAGTCCTGGTTCTGGTCACGGTAGGCATTGACTGCAACAATCAACAGAATGATGAGTAAACACAGTATGCGAATGTTTTTCCACATGAAAAGACCACTTCTAAAATTTAAATATTCGTTATTGCATCTCTTTGAGTGTGCGAACAAATTTCTTATTTTTAATTTGTTTAACCTCTATCCAACCACTATGAATTGATTCAATTGCCTCTTCATAATTTCGTATATTTAGATCAGATTTCTTTAAACAAGAAATAACATCGTCTATATCAGCCCAATTATTTTTATCCGCATACTGGTTAATTGCCTTTTGTACTAATTTGATAAAAGTACTAAAACTACTTTTCCGTAAATACATTTGGCTACCTTGCATTTTCGTCTCAAACACATCTAATGCTTTTATTAAACCAGATAACTTATCATGACCATAATTTCGTGTATCAAAATCAGGCTTCACTGTATTTATATATGTTCCTACTAAACCAAGATATGCCCAACCACTATCATCTGAATTATCTTTAACAGCCTTATATATTAAATTTAAAGTAGCCTTATCTATTTGTTGCTTAATAGAATCTTTATCATTTAATTCAATTTTTATTGAGTCTTTCACCTCATTCTCTTTTTTAATTATTGAATTTTGTTTAATTTCCTCTTTTTCTTCAAAACTCAAATTTTCTACTGAAATAAATTTATCACATGCTTTTTTAAATGGTTCTGGCGTTGTTTTCCTCCCAAATCCATAAACTATCAAACCATTTTCACGAATACGTGAAGCCAAAGGAGTAAAATCACTATCACTTGATACAATACAAAAACCGTCTAATGCACCTGCATACAGTAAATCCATAGCATCAATAATTAAGATCATATCTGTGGCATCTTTGCCTTTTGTATAAGCAAATTGCTGAACAGGAGTTATTGCATGAGGCAGTAGAACATCTCTCCATTTTTTTAACGCTTCACTACTCCAATCTCCATACACTCTTTTTACACTTGCAATTCCATATTTAGCGACTTCTTCAAGTACAGATGAAATGGCGTTAATTGATGAATTATCTGCATCGATTAATACTGCAAACTTTTTTGTTTGAATTTCCACTCTTACCCCAATTAAAAATTTGATTCAGTTGTTATATAAATTATTTTGGCATAAAAAATGCCGACTTCCGTCAGCATTTTTTGCATTTCTTAAAACTTAAGCTTCAACCCATTTTCCATCATTGAAAACCAATGACCATTTGGTTTGCTTGCCTTCAGGCGTTTCCGAACCAATATATTGCGCCTGATTCTTACGACTGAATTTCACCAAGGTTGGGTTGCCTTCAGGGTCGACATCCGGTGCTTGCAAAATAAACTGGTATTTTGGATCCAGCTGCTCAGCCACGGTACGGAGTTCAGCCACTTTCGGTGCGCGGGTTTCACGCACTTTCGGGAACTTGCTGGCCGCCAGGAATAAACCTGCTGCGCCATCACGAAGGACAAAGAAGTCATCATGCTTGGTCGAACGCAGGTGTTCCATTTTAATTGGATCTACACGCGGAGGTGCAGGCTGACCATTCTTTAACACTTTACGGGTATTGTCACAACTGGTGCAGGCAAAGTAAGGTCCAAAACGACCGGTCTTGAGCTGCATCTCGCCATGACATTTATCACATGGAATGGTTGGACCATCATACCCCTTAATCTTGAACTCGCCTTCTTCCAGTTCAAAACCGGCACAGTCCGGATTGTTCCCGCATATATGCAGTTTACGGCCGCCATCAATTACATAGCTGTCCATGGCTGTACCACAAATCGGACAGCGTTTTTTCGACATCAAGTCAGCCGTTTCTGCTGCGTCGTCATCCGACAGCGCGGCCAGAGACTCAACCGGGGTTAAATTCAGCGTGCCTTTACAACGCTCTTTAGGCGGCAGGTTATAGCCTGAACATCCCAAAAATACGCCTGTGGTTCCAGTACGAATCTGCATTGGACGCGAACATTCAGGGCAATGTACCGCTTCCACTTCCACAGGCAGGTTACGGCGCATGCCGTGTTCGCCTTGTGCTGTGGTCAAGCGCTTCTTAAAGTCGCCGTAGAAATTATCCAGCAACTCTTTCCAGTTCCGCTGACCATCGGCCACTTTATCCAGCTGACCTTCAAGATCTGCGGTAAAGTCATAGTTCATCAGGTTATTGAAACTTTCATCCAGACGATCGGTCACAATTTCGCCCATCTTTTCGGCAAAAAGACGACGATTATCCAGCTTCACATAGCCACGATCCTGAATGGTAGAAATAATGGCTGCATAAGTCGAAGGACGGCCAATACCTTTTTTCTCTAATTCTTTTACCAGTGAGGCTTCAGTGAAACGTGCCGGCGGTTTGGTAAAGTGCTGTGATGGATCCAGTTTTTCCAGTTTCAGTATTTCACCCACTTTCACGGCAGGCAATAACACATCATCATCCGACTTGTTTTGTCCGCGCACTTTAGTGAAACCATCAAAGACCAGAGTACGGCCTTTGGCTTTCAGTTCCACCCCATTGGCATCGACCAAAATGGTCGAAGACAGATATTCTGCCGGAGTCATCTGACAGGCGACAAACTGGCGCCAGATCAGGTCATACAAACGCTGTGCATCACGTTCTACACCTGCAAGGCTGTCGCCTTTCAACGCCACATTTGAAGGACGAATGGCTTCATGGGCTTCTTGTGCACCCGCCTTGTTGCCATAACGGTTTGGCTTGGCAGGCAAATATTTTGCACCAAACTCCGACTCAATATGACCACGCACCATATTGACTGCATCATCGCTCAGGAAAGTCGAGTCGGTACGCATGTAGGTGATAAAACCCGCTTCATACAGACGCTGCGCCAGCATCATGGTTTTCTTTACAGAAAAGCCTAAACGTGTGCTTGCAGCCTGTTGCAGGGTTGAGGTGATATACGGGGCGCTTGGATTGACCTTGGTCGGTTTATCTTCACGACTGGCAACTTTATATTCAGCATCTTTAATCAGATTCAATAAGGCATCGGTTTCAGCCTTATTGTGCAGCTTGAGGGTTTTACCGCCCTGCTTCACCGCTTCAAGGCGGATATCATCTTTTTGAGATTTGGTATCTGCAAAAACCTGCCAGTATTCTTCAGGAATGAAGGCACGAATTTCACGTTCGCGTTCCACCACCAGTTTGACGGCAACCGACTGTACACGACCTGCTGACAAACCGCGGGCAATTTTTTCCCATAACAGTGGCGAGATCATGAAGCCCACAACACGGTCGAGGAATCGACGCGCTTGCTGGGCATTGACCTTATCGATATCCAGGCGTGCCGGCTGTTTAAAAGCTTCCTGGATGGCATTTTTGGTAATTTCGTTAAACACCACGCGCTGATAGCGTGAATCATCCCCACCAATCACTTCTTTTAAATGCCAGGCAATCGCTTCCCCTTCACGGTCCAAATCCGTTGCGAGATAAACTTCATCGACTTGCGATGCCAGTTTTTTCAGTTCTGCAACGACATTTTCTTTACCCGGAAGGACTTCATAATGTGCTTTCCAGCCGTGTTCAGGATCAACCCCCATACGGTTGACCAAAGCTAACTGTGCCTTTTCCGCTTTTTGTTCATCGGTCAGTTTGGCACGCGATACAGGCTTTTTTTCTGTACTTTTAGATCCGCCCGTCGGCAAGTCACGAACATGCCCCACCGATGATTTTACGATGTAATTTGGACCCAGATATTTGTTGATTGTTTTCGCTTTTGCAGGCGACTCCACAATCACTAAGGCACGTTTGTTCGCAGCACTCGGTGATTTTGCTGTGGTGCTTTTGGATGTGGACCGAGGAGCGTTCGCCATAGTTAATCGTTAATCCTGTTTGATTGGTTGATAAATTAAAGTTCAGCCAAAGATGTTAAATAAGCTTTGATGTCATCTAACTGTGTTGCTCGGAGGTCTGATTCTTCATCCCAATAGAGTCCTACACAGTTTGCCTGCATATCAATAGCATAAATGCCCTTTAATGCAATGGGCAAATCGTTAAACTTGTCATCACCTTGCACAACTTTGAGTTTCTGCTCTTCCACGCGTGCGCGCATCAATGGAAGTCTAGCATCTGGAATGAGAACACTGTAATAAGCCACCATGCTGGCACGGTTTTCCGTTGCCATTGGAATTTTGGTCCAATCGGGAGCTGCAACTAAACGCGGATGTAAAGCCATCTTGCGCGCTTTTTCACGCATCAGGCCTAATGCTTTTTCTCTTGGGCTGACACGTAGCCCAAAAATTGAGCCAAGCACAAACAGCACAATGAAGACTGTAATCCAAATTCCAGTATTTTCCATAGTACAACCTTATTATTCCTTTATTAGAGTTGCATAAGCTGAATGTAAAACGCAAGCATGCTTAATGAATTATGTTCGTTAACAATATTGGGTTATAACTAACTTGTCTTTTACTATTAACCTCAATTAAACCGTATTTTTTTAATAATTCTAACGAGTTAACAACTTCATTTTCAGGTAAACATCTCTTTAATACACTTGTAAAGCCAGTTAAAGATTTTGGTGGTGTATTATTATTTACGTCAATATGCGCTAACAATCTATTTCTTATCTCGGTTAATTTTTTTTCAATTTTTTCAGCAGTTTCAGCAGTTTCAGCAGTTTCAGCAGTTTCAGCAGTTTCAGCAGTTTCAGCAGTTTCAGCAGTTTCAGCAGTTTCAGCAGTTTCAGCAGTTTCAGCAGTTT
>NZ_JBNCAT010000026.1:0-42923 GCF_049808495.1 Acinetobacter sp. G11 | reverse complement strand
AGTGTAGTTCATGATGCAACTTTGACTTTGGTCGGTCGGAAGCAAAATGCTAGCTCATCTTGCTTCCTTCCAATAATTTAATCTCTGTTGCACTTCATTTGAGAATCTAAGAACTATAAATGAATAACTGCTAATGGTGTCTTTTTTTCTTGCCGCCACCATCCTGTTTATTTACGGTAGCCCAAGCAATGCGTTCAGCATCCTCCTCGGAAAGCCCACGCTCTTTTTCACTTTCCTCAATATGTTTGGCTTGCCGCTTCTGTTTGGCAGTATAAGATGATTTATCGCCTCTAGGCATAATGAATCCCTCTTTTGAATTTACAGCTTCATTCATTTAAGCAAAAAAAAATGAATGGTGGGTAATAATATGTCAAGGTTTGGTGTGGATTTGATTCATGATGATTCAAATTATTCTTACAGGCTAAAGTGTTAAAGAAAATTCCAACCGGTAATTTTAAATGCTTTAGCCATTAATAATGCTGCCACCATTAACATGAATGACTTGTCCAGATATATAACTTGCTTCATCCGAGGCTAGAAACAGGTATGCAGGAGCCACTTCACTGGGTTGTCCCATGCGTCCCATCGGCGTGGTCTTACCAAAATCTTTTAACTGTTCTTCATCAAAACTGCTCGGTATTAACGGTGTCCAGATCGGTCCGGGAGCGACTGCATTGACTCTAATTCCGGTTTTATTTTTCAATAAATTTGTGGATAGACTCCGGGTAAATGAGGTAATCGCACCTTTGGTGCTTGCATAATCGATGAGTAGATCATGGCCATGATAACTGGTGATGCTGCTGGTATTGATGATTGTATCGCCTGGTTTCATATACGGAATTACCATTTGTGTCAGATAAAACATAGCCAGGATATTGATTTCAAATGTTTTAAAAAGTTGTTGGGTATTGATATCTGTAATATGTTTTTGCGGGTACTGAACGCCGGCATTGTTAATTAAAATATTGATGGTTTGAAATTTTTGCAGCGTTCTTTCAACTATTTTGCTTATTTCATCGTGATGTTGCAAATCGAATTTCAACAGTAGGCAACGGCGACCTTCTTGTTCCACCATTTTCTTGGTTTCTTCAGCATCTCCATCTTCTTCCAGATAGCATATGGCAATATCTGCACCTTCGCGTGCAAACAGTACGGCGATTGATCTGCCAATGCCGCTATCACCCCCCGTAATCAGGGCAACTTTGTCTTTTAATTTATTGCTTCCCTGATAGTTGGGTTTGATGACTTCGGGCTGTGGATGCATTTGCGATTGAATACCCGGTTGATGGGCTTGGACTTCAATGGATGGGCTTTTAGGATATTTGTTCATATTTTGCTTCACTATTTTTTTAAATGCTTAAAACATATTAGAAGCTTTAGAAGATGAATTTAGATGAGTAAAACATTAAATAACATAATGTATGAAAAAGTTATCAACGATACACTTGGATATCTCTTTTTATTTTTTTCTCTTTAGATTGGAAACTAAAAAGCTAAAGCAGTTTACATTCAAGCTAACAAATTAATTCACATCTTCAGCTCTAATTTCTTATGATAAAGATCAAAATATAAATGAAGATCAATGGTTATGATTAAAATTAGAAACCCAAATTCAGGCGAAGAGCGAATGATTAACAAGGTTTTAGGCGATGAAGTCACCTTGGCTCAGGCACAAGATCATGCTGGTTATTATGATATGGATAATCATCAGTTTATTCCCAAGTTGAATGAAAATGATGAAGTAATCGGCTTTGTTGAAACTTCAGAAAATTCGATCTTATGGGAAATTTTGACCTAAATTTCATCGCTTAAAAAATATTCTCGTAGTTCGAATCAACAGTGGATCATCTAGAGAAATATTGGCAGTTATTATGAAAATTTTCCTATCCCGATTGTTTTTTACTCAAAAAACCGTAAATAAAAATTAAATGAATAAGCCATTTTTACATTTTTGCTGTAAAAATTGAACCGTGTAAGTCGGTATCTCTTCTATTCTTAATTTTGATAGAAAGAATATAAGGATTGATGATGAAAAAACTGCTATTTATAGGAGTAGTGCTTATGCTAGGTCTAAGTGCCTGTCAAAAACAGGATAATGATACGTCGCAGCAAGATAAAACCACCACTCCTCATTCCATGGATAAAGACCAGTAAAGTCCAAAATTGCCAAATTATTTTAATATCTTGCTCTGAAATTTTGACCTTATTATTTGAAAGTTATGCTGTTTATACCCATATTATTAAGTATTAATCCTTTTTCTGAACCGGTAGGTGAGGTGAAAGATATGCTTAATACATTTCGTAAATTTTTTTGTATTCATGTTTATGAATTCAATTGGGATCACAAGCACGGCTACGTCCAGGAATGTCGCAAATGTGGTAAAAATGACTAAGGCATTTTAGCGGTTAACTCAAGCGAAAATGACAGTTCTGAATAGTTTAACTTACTCCAATTTGATTGGAGGGGAATAGATTTTGTCTTAGAAAAAAACGCTCATATCATAAAGAAATGTTAACAGGGTTAAAATCGCCTCGTTGCAGATCAATCATATAGATGCATCTAAATTACATTGAATGAAATTGACACAAAGTTAAGATTGGATAAAAAAGATTAAATAGTAGATTAGCTCATGTAGATTCTAAATTGAGGAAGGACATGCAAATGATTAATCAACAACCTCTTCAAATGAGCCAGCATAATCAAGAGCGCGATCGCGATAAACAAAAGGAAAAACAAGAGAATCGGCAAGGTAATCAGCAAAACCAGCAGTCCAATGTGCAGCAACAACCTAATCAACAAAACAATCCGCAAAAACAACATAAATAACATGTTGTTCTGTTCTTAAGCGGAATGCGTTTTTTGAATGATTCAGGTAATAGGATTGATCAATAAAAGCCCTCTGATGAGGGCTAAGTTTTATCCGTATTCTCTATTTAAGGTTCTTAAACTTAAGTACCACGCGACGATTGTTATCCAAGAGCTTTAATTCACTATCGGTCGCATCATAGCTGACCACCTGGTTTAACGCCTGTGAAAATTTTTGCGGTAAATCGGTTGGATTTAAACAGGCTTTTTCGGTAGTGACCAAATTTGAAAATTTAATCTGGTTGCCTTTTATGGCATACCCACCCATAAATTGGTTACAGCCATCACTGTCGCTGAGTTGGCTGTGACCAAAACTAAGCGTTGGAACTGCGGATAAGGTAGGGTCGGCTTTATAATTCATTTGATTAATTTCGGTCATCACCCAGTTTTTATTTTGCAATTTCGCTAAATTTCTTTCGGTAGAAGGATTCAGCATTGAGGACGTACAACCTGCCAAAACTATAGAGACAGCGAAGCTGCTTGCGATCATCGTTTTATTTAACATTTGCTTTCTCCAATTGATTTACCTAAAAGATAATTGTGAGACAAACAACACATGATAATTTTATAAAAAATTTCTCAATTCATTTGATTATTAACGAATAATCCACATAAACTGATCGAAAAATAAACATGGATTTTTCAAACGAAACAGCAATTTTTAAGTGAGTCCGTTTATATCTGTACTGATTTTTAAAAATGCAATAGAGCATTAAGGTCTTTGACATTATGCATTTCAAATCATGCAATTGCAGGTATCATAGTCAACTGGAAAGCGTGATTTTAAAATAATTAACTTTCAATTAAGTTAATTTAAAAATTGTGTATGATTCATATAGATCGTTTCAATTTAGCGGTCTTTAAATCCTTTTGTAAGGGATGTTTTGAATGCGTTCATTTTTAGGACGAATTTTCTAATCGTTTTGACTTGAGGGGGAGATAAGACTTTAGGGATGGTCTTTAAAATCAGCGAGATTCCATGAAGCCTCATCCATTCTGTTTGTAAAGGTCGAGCCCAAGATTTCTAGCCCAATGCATTTCTAATATGAAGACCGTCAGTTCATTGACTTGATATTAGAAGATTTTAACGGCGTTTAAGCAGGCTATTTAATTTATCAATGTCCTGTTCAGTATATGGTTTCCATCATTTGCGTAAAAGCTGTCTGGAAATACCACATCTCCGACAAACTCATTCAGCATTGTTGAATTTCTCTGTTCATAGACATCCATTATATTCAAAATGCTGTCTATGAATTCCATAAATAACTCGTATAACCTTGATTCTAAAGATTGCATCTAGGCTATTTTGCACTGCAAGTGCTTAAGCTTTTCTTATTTTCAATTGAGTTTATAAAATTTCCAATTAAAAATTCACTTTGTCTTAAGGAGTCCCGATGGTCGCCTTCTTTCAAAGGATAAAACGCAATAGGTTTTTCCATCTTGCAGATTTGTTGATAGTAGGCATAAGTACCGCGTGAATCCACTAACTGATCTTTCTCACCTTGAACAACCATAACTGGCACAGTGGGGATCATATTCTCAATAGACTGCTTCTTTAGATAATTGGTCAAAGGTGTCAGATTTACATTCGGTTTAAAGACAGTTTTAGGTGCTTGCTTCAGATCAGATTGTAATTCGGATAAACAGCGGCTACGTGCCTGATTAAGAATTTCCCCCATTTCCGGGCTAACTAAATTTGCTGGAACGAGGCTAGGGTCTGCAGCTTCCGCTCCCAGAAGAACGATTGGAAAAAATGCTGCAACACTGGTGTCAATTTGAGAGTGGGTTGCTACATATTCTGCAATTCCTTCATATTGATAACCGCCTGGAGCAAGGGTAATTGCCCCGCGCAAATTAAGTTCGGGTGCATCTTTTTGTCCATACGCTGCAACAGCAAGAGATGCAGCCCCGCCTTGACTATGCCCCATGACATACCAATTTTTATTAAATTTGTAAGGTTTTAAATGGTGTGTCGTCCTTACAGCATCCACTACAGTATGTAATTGGCTTTGAGCATTCATATAGGGATGTCCGCTTGGTGTACCTAAGCCCTGATAGTCTGGTGCAACCACCGCATATCCACGAGCAAGCCAGGCATTCAAAGCTTTTGCTGCTATTTGTTGATATATATGAACAGGTCCACCCACATAATCACTCGAAGGAGCACAAGTATCTGCAACACCTGTTGTACCATGCGCCCAAGCTAAAATAGGCCAACCTTCTTTTGGTGCTTTTCCTTTAGGCAGTAAAATAAATCCGGAAGCTACAATTGGTTCCGACTGTATTCCGCGGCTGCGATAGGTAATTAGGAAGCGTTGTGATGCATTCGGAAATAGATTGGTATTTTGTGCTTGTATGGATAATAGAGTACCGGGTGTTTTAGCGGGAAGATTTGATATTTGAATTTTACTGTTATTGGAAAGTTCAGGCGAGGCAATTGCGTATGTTGAACCTAAACATAGGCAGCTCACCGTCAGTTTGAGAACAAGGTCTTTAATTTTCATCACTTGCACCATCCTTCTTTTTTATAATGTCATTTTTAATGTACCAGTTTTTACTTGTCTTTCTGAATGAACTATTAACAAAGTTTGTAAATTAAATAAAAATAGGCAGATACCATGCTGTATTTGGCTTTAATCTCTTACATCTATAAATTATTTTTTAAAAGTGAGACCCTCATTCGAGGCTGACTTAAATTTATTTCCATGCTTTCAATCCTATTTTTTCTGCTTTAGACATTTCTTCGCATGTCCACCCGGCAAGCAATCATATGTTTGACCATTGCTGTTAAGGCCTAAACTTTTCCAGTTTTTTGTCCTGATTTTTTTCGTTGTTCAAACCATTTCTGCGCTTGTTTGAACTGAAAAGGCTGTCACAGCAGAAATATAATTTACTTATATAAAATAGACCATCTGAACGGGCGGCTTTTTATATGATGTCGCAACTTTTTTAATTTTTTACCTGCACTGTGCTTGGTGATAAAATATTAAAAATTAATGACTTTTTAAAATATTGAAATACAGGTATAGACAGTTATATGCAAATATATGCAACCCTAAATGAATTTAAATTATTGATAATGCAAGGATATGCAATGTAATGCAGCCTATTTCAATTCAGCACAGACTGGCAGGATTCTACTTCTTCTACTATTCCATAGTCGGTACGTTCATGCCTTTTTGGAATTTGTATCTGGAAGATCAGGGCTTTAATTATCAAGAAATCGGACTGTTATCTTCAATCGCAATCATTACCCGCTTTTTCGCACCGTTCATTTGGGGATGGATTGCCGATAAATCGGGCAAAAGAATGCTGTTGGTCCGTATAGCCACCTGGATGGAAGCCTGTATCTGGTTCATGATTTTTCTGATTCCAAATACCTTCCAGTCTGTGGCATTGCTGATGCTGATTTTCAGCTTTTTTCAGAATGCCATTTTAGCGCAATTTGAAGGGGTTACGCTGTTCTGGCTGGCTGAAAAGCGTACTCAGCTGTATGGGAAAGTAAGAAAATGGGGCTCGGTGGGTTTTATTGTGGGCGTTTTCGGTATTGGTGCCTTACTTGAAATTGTCCCTATTTCCATGCTGCCACTGATGTTGTTGTGTATTGCATTTTTGGCTTTCCTTTGGTCTTTTAGCATCAAAGAACCCAGCACAGCGCCGCGATCACAACAAAAACTAGAACCATTAATGCCGATATTAAAACGACCTGTAGTTGCTGCATTTTTTGCTATTGAATTTGTTTTATTATTTTCCCATGCTCCATTTTATAGTTTCTATAGTAACTACTTGCATCAAACAGGTTTTTCGACCACTGAAATTGGCCTGTTGTGGTCAGTGGGGGTGGTTGCGGAAATTATTATGTTTGCATTTGCGCATATTTTTTTAACCCGTTTTTCATGGCGCAGTCTTGCCAGTGTGTGTCTGGTCCTGACCGGTGCACGCTGGATTATTGTGGGACTATTGCCTCATTTCTTTATGGCACAGTTCTTAGCCCAGAGTATTCACGCTTTTAGTTTTGGCCTGTTTCATATGATTGCCATGCGCATTATCTTTCAAAACTTTTCTGCCGGTCAGCAAGGTCGTGGTCAGGCCATGTACAGTACCATGTGGGGTTTAGGCGTGGCTTTAGGAAGTATTCTGGCGGGAAAATATTGGCAAGTCATCTCCGGCGAAATGGTTTTTGTTCTGGCTGGGCTTTCAACAGCTGTGGGTTTGCTGTTTGTACGCTGGCTACCGAAAGATATCCAGCAAAGCTAAAAAAACCGTAAAGAAAAGTCAGCATTCTACGCGGTTAATGACAAGATTGCTGCTGTGCTATGGTTCTGGGCAGTATGCAACCGGTTTTATATCAAGAAGCAATGGTGATCTGATTGCGTCCCAAAGCTTTTGAACGATACAGGGCATGATCTGCCTGATTAATAATATGTTGCAAGCTCAGCTCGGTAGGCAAGCTTTGATGGGCAATACCAATACTGGTGGTAATAAACAATAAATCTCCATCAGGCAGTTGCATCGGGGTTAGCTCGGTTTTAATCCGGATTCTTTCAGCAATAGTTTGGGTTTCCTGTAAAGTCGTATTCATGAGGAGGATCAGAAATTCTTCACCCCCTATACGGGCGAAAAGTTCATTGGTCCGGATATTGTCTTCCACCAGTTGCGAAAAATGTTTGAGAACCAAATCCCCGATATGATGTCCATATTGGTCATTCATTTTTTTAAAATGATCCAGATCGAGCATAATCAATGAAACCGTATGGCTTTTAGCTTCACTTAGATATCTTTCACCTTTTTCAAAAAGATGACGTCTGTTTATGGTGTTGGTCAAGCTGTCATGATTGGCTAGATGTAACACTTTTTTGTAAAGTTCACGGCGATTACTGGTAATAATGCAAAGAATGAGAGGGGCTAAACCGAGCATACATAAACCAATACGTACGGAAATGGTGGTGGTTAAATATGCCGATGATGACTCCGATAAGTAAAAATAAGTCAGACTATGATAAGTCACTAAACAGACAATGCTGTTGATCAGGGCAACGCTAAAAATGGGATAACTCAATGCTGCCCAGATTAATGCAGCCAGAGGATAAAGTAAGGCACCCGGCCCAAAGAAAATATGGGTAAAAGTCACGGAAATTACAATGGCAACCAGCGGGAGCAGTTTAGTTAACCGGAACTGTTTAAGCTTCATATTTTTAAATTTTTTACCCATTTCATTCAGGGTGGGAAAAAATAAAATAATTGGCAAAATGGTAATATAATTGACAATTTCACCAGCCCACCACATGCCAAAATCCACTCCCAGACGTTGCGTGGACATGAAAGTATCAGAAAGATAAGGAACTGTAGCTATGGCAAACAGGGCACTGACCAGGCTGCCTCCTAATGCACAAATGATAAATAAATATAAGAAGGTAAAGCCCTGATTGTAATTGTGATAATTTAATGTCCAGAAGTTGATAAGAAACAATGAAACCGTGACATTCATCAGATTTGAGAGGCTAAGAATAAAGGTCAGTTGCAAAGAACTGCCCGTCATTAAATCTGCCAGCATGTAAGCGCTAAAGGCACCTAACCATCCACCCCAGATGTTTAAATGCTTAAAGCGTAAAAATAGACCCAGCAAAACCGCATTTGCTGGCCATAGATAGGCTAAAAAGGTGACAGGCCTGGATAAAATCCCGCATAAACAGCAAATCAGGACCACAGCACCCAGGATAAAAAAGGCATTCACCTGTTGCTGTATGGAAAATGATTTAGATGAAGTCAGCACAATATGCAAGATCACATCCTTGTCACTCTAAGATGGTGACTTAGTCAGAAGTATTAAAAAAATTATTTTGCTATATTCACGATTAAATAGAAATATTTTCAAGACGAATGAACATTGATGATGCCGCTGCATCATTAGTGGGAGGCTTGCTTCAGTATCTCCCAAAAGCATTGATTCTTTTCAACTTAGCCACTTGCTTTCCTGTGCAGTTAGAGTACGAAATTATATTGTTATAATATGGTGATAAATACTGGTTTTTCATAAAAATATGCTAAGTTATAGCAAAGGATTTTTAGCACTGAATGAATGCATGAAAAAAACATATCTTACAATTTTACTTACATTGTGCGCATCTGTTGCGATGGCAAATGACAATCAAGCGGTAGTGGCAACAGAAGAAACGGATCGAGCTGAAAATTCGAATACCATTCGTATTGTGACTCGTCCAGAAATTGTGGGCTTATGGGGGATGCAAGTGGCCAACAATAATAAATGCATTGAATATTATAATTTTAAAGCGAATAACAATGTCATTATTAAAAGTGGGCAGGAGTGGTCATCCGGAATTTATGACTTTCAGCCGGCTCAAGAGGAACGTTCTTTATTGTCTGCATTGGTTTTGCAAGTAAAGTATGACAATAATGAAAAGGATTGTTCCGGTTTGCAGGAAGATCAGACTGGAGAGATTTCCCAATATTTCGTGCAGTGGAAAAATGCCTCGACCATCAATTTCTGCAGTAATGAAAAGGCCGAGCAATGTTTTGCCACCTTGCGCCGTGTATTGCCTTAACGATGATTGTTCATAATTTTATAAATATATGCTCATAAATATAAAAAACCGCTCATAAAGAGCGGTTTTTTAGTCTTAATGCTTTATTTAAGACGCTTCTTGATAAGTTTCCAGCTTTTTCAACAAGTGTTTTTCCAGATAATGAATATCCATTGCTTCCTTACAGAAATTCTCATCTTCCAGAATTAAATCCCTATGCAAAGGAATGTTGGTTTTAACACCAGTCAGGATGGTTTCTTCTAATGCCTGTTTCATGCGGGCAATAGTCGTTTCACGATCTTTACCATGGGCAATGAGTTTTGCAATCATTGAATCATAGTAAGGTGGAATGCTGTAGCCTGGGTAAATATGCGAATCCATACGGATACCAGCACCACCTGGGGCATAATAATTTTCAATTTTGCCCGGAGATGGAAGGAATGTAGTTGGATCTTCCGCATTGATACGACATTCTATGGCATGACCACGTACTTCCACTTGATCTTGTTGGATTTCAAGACCGAGACCACCAGCAATACGCAATTGTTGCTCAATGATATCAATACCCGTCACCATTTCGGTCACCGGGTGTTCAACCTGAACACGGGTATTCATTTCAATGAAGAAGAATTCACCATCTTCAAACAGGAATTCGAATGTACCGGCACCACGGTATTGCATGAGTTTACATGCATTAACGCAGGCTTCTAAAATTTCAGCACGTGCTTCTTCAGGCAAGCCCGGAGCAGGAGCTTCTTCCAGTACTTTTTGATGGCGACGCTGTAGTGAGCAGTCACGATCATACAAGTGAATGGCATGGCCATTACCATCTGCCAAAACCTGAACTTCGACGTGACGCGGTTTTTGCAGGAAGCGTTCCATATAAACCGTGTCATCACCAAACCACATTTCAGCATCACGCTGTGCAGCCTGAACCGACTCAAGCAGGGTATCGACACGTTCAACAATACGCATACCACGACCACCACCACCAGAAGCGGCTTTAACGATCAGTGGAAAGCCAATTTCTTTGGCTTCTGCAAGAGCATTGTGAATAGTCACTGCATGGTCACAGCCCGGTACGGTTGGTACACCGGCTTTTTTCATGGCAATAATGGCGGAAACTTTGTTCCCCATTAAGCGAATATGTTCTGGACGTGGACCAATAAAGATAAAACCAGAATTTTCAACAATTTCTGCAAACTCGGCATTTTCCGACAAGAAGCCATAACCAGGATGGATGGCATCTGCGCCGGTAATTTCAGCAGCAGTAATAATTGCCGGGATGTTTAAATAGCTTTCGCTACTTGCGCCCGGACCGATACATACGGCTTCATCACAAAAGCGTAAATGCATCAGGTCTTTATCGGCATCGGAATAAATACCTACGGTTTTAATTCCTAAAGTTCTGCAAGCTCGGGTAATGCGTAAAGCAATTTCACCCCGGTTTGCAATTAAAACTTTTTGCAACATTGTGAGTCCCCGTGGTTTTAGGCGCGATAGCGGAACAATGGTTGACCGAATTGAATTACTTCACCATTTTTCACCAGAATTTCTTCAATCACACCACTTTGAGTCGCTTCAATCGGGTTCATGATTTTCATGGCTTCAATAATACCCAGGGTTTCGCCTGCAGAAACGGTTTGGCCCACTTTGACGAATGGTGCTTCACCTGGGTTTGGTGCTGCATAGAACACACCAACCATAGGAGAAGTTTCAACTGCGCCGCGCGGTGTTTTTGCAGCAGGTGCGGCAGGTGCAGGTGCAGGCATTGCAGGAACAGCTGCTGCTACCACAGGATTGCGACGGGTGAGGGCGATGGATTGATCACCTTCTTTAACTTCGATCGCTTGTAAGTCAGATTCAATCATCAGGTCGATGAGTTTCTTGATTTTACGGATATCCATGAGACAGTATTCCTAATTATGATTGCGTAGAGAGTTGAATTTTATCGATGGCGAAGTCCAGTGCAGCGCTATAACCTTTTGCACCTAAACCACAAATTACGCCAACGGCTTTATCGGATAAATATGAATGATGTCGGAATGCTTCACGTGCGTGTACATTGGACAAATGAACTTCAATAAAGGGGATGGCAACACCAAGAAGCGCATCACGTACTGCAACAGAGGTATGGGTTAAAGCTGCAGGATTGATAATGATGAATTGAACGCCTTCTTTTTGTGCCTGATGAATTCGGTCGACAATTGCACCTTCCCAGTTGCTTTGAAAAGTATCCAGGGAAAGAGATGCATTTTGAGCTTGAGCGATGAGCTTTTGATTTATATTGTCTAGAGTAAGGTTTCCATAAACCTCAGGTTCACGCATACCGAGTAAATTTAGATTCGGTCCATGAATAACCAAAATGGTTAAGCTCATTCAGCTTGCTCCAATTATAAGTTTGCAAATATACCTTGCAAGATGTCAGCAAAGTTTGCGTATTATGGCATATATTCCCGTATTTCTATTATAAGTTGTTTAAAATTGATACGAGAGCTATGTGTCAGAACTGAGCTATATAATGAGAACTTTGCAGGTAATTGGCAATGTTAAAAAATGACATTTTTTATAATTATTACTATTTCTTACATTGTAAGCTAAATTGACCAAAACAGTTCATTTATTTTGTGTAACAGTCAGGGCAGAGTCATGAATTGTAAGCAGTTCCTTCCAGCGGGTGGTGTAGCGTGGAGAGCGGTGCTGCTGTTTCATCTGCCAGGCCGGATTGGCAGAATGATAGCCTACCTGAATACAATCCGAGCCATAGCGTTGTTGCATTTTCAACAGGGTGTTCATTAAATTATCCCGTTGTTGAATCAGGGCTAAAGGTTGCCATAAGTCATGAATATAGTGCTGTTTAATATGCAAGGCACTCAACATGATTTCAACTTTAATATATTTCTTGTTTTCTTTAAATAAAACATCTATTTGCTTTAATGCTGCGCCATTTAAGGCAAGTAAGTCATCGCTTGCATATTCCAGGCCTAGCGCATAAGAAAGCTTCTTTTTATAGGGTGGAACGGATATTTTTTCATAGAGTGAAACATGTACGCAGGCACAAAGTTGTCGCTGTTGGGTTAAGCGTTTATGGGCACGGTTGACATGAAAAATGACCGCCTGTTTGATGATTGATTTTTCGGTTAATGCAGAAGCAAAACTTCGTGATGAAAGGATGTTTTTTGCCGGTGTTGCAGGGTCATTGAGTGCAATACACGATTGACCTTTTAGTTCACGAATCGTCCGTGCAATCATCACCGAAAATTGTTTGCCAAGATGATGTTCATTGGCAAAAGTTAAGTCATAGCAACTATAAATTTCATAGTCTTGAAGCTGTTTGCTGATTTTACGACCAATCCCCCAAATCTCGCTAGCCGGTGTCTCTAAGAGCAGGCTTTCATAACTGCATAAATCTACATGCGGTAAATAACAGAGCGACTGAAAGCCGCTTCTTTTCTTTGCAAAATAATTGGCCAGTTTGGCTAGGGTCTTGGTTGTGCCAACGCCTATGCAGCAAGGCAAACCCAACCATTGCTCAATGCGCTGAATTAAATCCCGGCAATATTGCTCTACATCAAAATATTCTGCATAACTGCCGAGCTGAATAAAGCACTCATCAATCGAATAAGGTTCCAGGTCATCCGGATGGAAATGCTGTTCCAGAATCGAAAAAAAGCGCCGCGACATATCTGCATATAAAGCGTAATTACTGGAAAATACTTTTACACCTGCTGCCAAAGCCTGTTGCTCGACCTCATACCAAGGCACGGCCATGCCGATATTTAAGGCCTTGGCTTCATTACTTCGGGAAACCACACAGCCGTCGTTGTTGGAGAGTACAACCACAGGCTGGCCATTTAGACGGGGATTAAATACCCGTTCACAGCTGACATAGCAATTATTGATATCAATTAAGGCAAAAAGTTTCTGGTTCATTTTTGTTCTTGAAATTGTAACGTTTTCAAGTAAGGATAATAAAATCGTTTATAAATTTCAAATTTTAAAAATGCAGAGAATCAAGAGTCCATTCGATAAAGAGCTAGAGCAGCATGTAAGGTTCAGTGTAATTAGCGTTAATAGGGTAAAGCTGAGATTTGTCGATGCACTAAAAATCAGTAAATTAATATTTTGATCATTACAATGAATTAAGTCGATACAGTTTGCGGGTTGGTTAACGGTAAATATCCGCTAGATTAATAAGAGTCGTAATACATACGGCATATCCCTAGCACTCCGCGCTAGTAATCAATCGAAAGGATGGATATGAAAATGGCTAATCAACAACAATCGAATCAGCAAAGCGAAAATCAAAAGCATCAACAGCAACAGCAGCAGCAAGACAATCAACGTCAGCAAAACCAGGGCAATCAACGCCAACAGCAGCAAAAAAATCCTCAACAGCAAAAATAATCCTAAAGCTTGCTTAGGATTTATGATGAAGCCTCAAGTTTACTTGGGGCTTTTATCTGTCTATTTATGTTAAGAATAAAATTTTGATCTGCTCCAGTTATATATCCACTCATAAAATTTATTAGCGTAATTTTTTTAAAATACAGGTCACTACACCCCAGATCGTCAGCTGTTCTTCGCTGCGTAAATAAATATCCGGGTATTCGGGGTTTTCTGCTTTTAGCCAGATTTTTAGTTCCCCATTTTTCTGTTTCTCTTTCATCAGCCGTTTAACGGTAAATTCATTATTGATTAAGGCCAAAACGATATCGCCGTGTTCTGGTTTCAAGCTACGGTCAATTAGAATCTGGTCATCAATGTCTATGCCTGCATTTTTCATCGACAATGAATTGACCCGTAATACAAAAGTACTTGAGGGGTTATGCACCAGGTATTGGTTCAAATCGATGACATCTTCAGTGTAATCCTGAGCCGGAGAGGGAAAACCGGCAGCAACCGATTCCAGCGGATAGGGAATATCGAGTCGGGTTTGAATCTGTATAGGATGCAGTTCGATCTTTTGACTACGGTCATCGGCAGGTTTGGGCTTTAACCATGCTTTGATTTCAGATACTTTAGACTCGGGTACGCGCATCACCACGGTTTTTTCCTGATACTGGGTTTTGCGGCCAGAATTTTTACGTCTACCGCCGTGACCATGCCCAGTGCTGCTTGCGAATTCTGTTGTATCTTGAAGTTTCATTTTAATCTTTTTTGATTTTGTAACTTTTTCAAGTTTAACAAAAAATCCTGCAAATAAAAAGTTTAGCCATGCTAAATCGTTCTAAGTTAAACTGTCGTTATTCGGTTTTATATGCCAGAGAAATGCAATGTCAAAAAAATCCCCACAACTTTCACCCTTAGAAGAACTGATTGCAGAACAAAAGTTATTGTGTGAAGAATTTGATTCTGCCTATATCCAGGTCAGTGGTGATGATGTTGTCGCCGTTGCAGTTCAAACTTTAAATAAAGAACCCATTGTCGGGATTCGTAAAAAGCCTGAAACAGATGAAAACATTGGCTGGTTTATTTATGGTGGCGAGTTGGAAGAAAGAGAAGATTTTTTCCAGACCATGACGGTTCGCGAGTTACAGGATATTTTACCTGAAGCACTGCCATACCTGGCTTTGGCTGAAGGTTTCCGTTTTATGATTGATCGTGAAGACTATGAAGATGTATGGAAAGAAGATCAATGATGCTGAGCCGCTGAACCAGTAGTTTCGGATCAGATTCACTGCAAAGCGTTACATTTCTATGTTGGTGTATTTATAGACAATTATTGCGGCTATGTTAATATAATAGGCAAATACACCTTGTGTAACGGGAGTTGTTCCATGACAGCTTATACCATCATGAAAGCAGGCAAATATGAGGATGAGATGATTCCTAAACTTGCCATACATGCTTTCCGTCATGCCTTTAACAAAGCATGTACGGCAGCAACAGTCGTGTATGCAAAAGAACAGCAACTGTTACAACGCGAAGTAAATGGACAGGAAACCGTGATTGCTGACTTGCATCAGGCATATACAAATGTGAATGATCTTCCTAAAATTTTAAAACGCAAGAGAAAACAAGAGGCAGCTGTATAACTGAATGCCTCCACCAAGAATAAGGATGTTTGCCGGTCCGAATGGGTCTGGAAAGAGCACAGTCAAGGAATATTTATTGCCCCATCATATTGGGGCTTATTTAAATGCCGATGAACTGGAACAGAATCTTCGCTTGAGTCAACGCCTGGATTTAAAGACCTATCATCCCGCATTAACGGCCCACGCTTTAATTGCTTTCCTTAAGCAGAAAAAACGCCCTCAATCCGGACAACTCATTCCTTTACTGCAACAAGAGCCTGGTGTAGTTGATGAATCGAATATCCAGTTTCATGAATCCGAAATCGATTCTTATCTTTGTGCACGGATTATTGACTATATCCGCCTGGAATTTTTGCGCTTAAAAATCAGTTTTACCTTTGAAACGGTAATGTCGCATATCTCTAAGGTTGAGTTTTTACAACAAGCCCAGCGGCAGGGTTTTAAAACCTATTTATATTATGTTTCTACGGTTGACCCACGAATTAATATTGCCCGGGTGAAATACCGGGTGAGTGTGGGTGGACATTCTGTTCCAGAGCAAAAGATTGTGGAGCGTTATTACCGCAGTATGGATTTGCTTATGCAGGCGATTGATGCCAGTGATCGTACCTATTTGTTTGATAACTCTTCTAACGGTGAAAAAGCGGCTTTTATTGCTGAAATTGAATCGGCCGAAACATTGAAAATGAATCCGGAAGTTCAACAGTTACCGTGGTGGTTTGCAGAAAAAGTACTCAAAGAATTTATAGAATAATAAAAAATGATCCAGAGCAGGTATGACAATATAGTGGATTATGATGCGCCGTAAGCAACAAGAAAAACGATGCAGGCTGATTTAATCATAGAGTATGCACATTAAAATAGCCTAAGCAAAAATAACTTTTGAAGTTTATTTCCATACCAATTATTGTGTGATTCTTCTAAAAGGGCAGTACAGTTACTTGATTCAACTCCATTCAAAAATTTATCAGTTGAATAATCAACTCCGGGTTTTTTGTTTGTCATATTGTCACGATTATTAACCCCAAGGTAGAAAAGAATAACGCGCTATACACGAAATATTTTCCTAAATGAAAATACAATAAAAGCAGGTTTGTTGAGATGCGTAACCGCCGTGATGCGACTTTGTCCATGCCTAAACTGATTTTACCTGCAATTCAAATCAATATGGATGGAGGGCGGTTTTCTGATCCTGAAGCGAACGGTATCCGCTATTTAAAATTGCCTCTGAATTATTTTAAATAATTAAATTTAGAGTAAACATTAGGCTTAAAAAGGACATTGAGCCTGATTTTGTCATCTTAAAATTTTACTTCAATGTTCTTTTGAACTGCTTATCCAAACAGAACAAATCGCTCTTTTTTTACTCACACAAATAGCCTAACCAAAAAAATATTTAAAAAATTAGCAATTGATTAAATTCCTTATTTACTCAAAAATAATTTCATTTAAAAAGTAATGAAAGACATCCATGATTTTAAATCACCAAATACATCTTAACGAAGCCGCTACAGCAAAAAATACACTGGTATTTATTCATGGTCTCTTTGGCAGTTTAAGTAATTTAGGCATGCTGGCACGGGGATATTATGACTCTCATTCAGTCATTCAAATTGATGTCCGCAATCATGGTCATTCAGCACATGCAACAGAAATGAATTATGCTGTCATGGCAGCAGATATTCTGGAAACACTAGATTCTTTAAATATTCAAAAATTTTCTGCTATTGGTCATTCCATGGGTGGAAAAATTGCCATGCAATTGGCAAGTCAGGCAGGGCAGCGATTAGAACAATTGATTGTTCTGGATATGGCACCATTTGCCTATCAAGAAAGTCATCACGAGCAAATTTTTAAAGCCTTATTTTCCGTCAAAAATGCCCAGATTGAAAGTCGACAGCAGGCGACCCAAATTATGCGTGAGTATTTACATGAAGAAATGGTGATCCAATTTCTAATGAAATCCTTCAATAAGGGACAATGGTTATTTAATGTCGATGCTTTATTCCATCATTATTCAGAAATCCTGAATTGGAAGACGATCCAGCCATGGCCCAAAGAGGCCCTGTTTATTCGCGGGGGAAAATCCGCCTATATAAGCAAGGATGAGCATTTTGCTGCAATCCAGCAGCAATTTCCCCATGCTAAAATTGCAGTGATAGAAGATGCGGGACATTGGCTGCATGCCGAAAAAACGCAACAGGTTTTGGATGAAATGAATCAATATCTAAATTAAGTTTAGATATCAAATAGATTTGCTGTTATTCAAAAGCTTCATTGATAGAATCGGCCAACAGTTGACTTTCCGCAGTTAACTGTTCAGCCATTGCAGCTGTTTTTTTAAGTCCCGGCATACGATACTCGCTATGACCATAATCTTGAATGGATGTCCAACGGCCACCCCAAGTTAAACCGACTGATTCTGCAACTGCTCCATATAACCGATAGCCTTGCATTGCCCAGGGATCACGTTCTGAAATAACCACTTTACCATTCCGTTTAAATGCAATATCGGCAGCCAGGCCAAATTGATGATAACTTTGAAAGCCTTTGGCGCGGGTAATATGACTGTTGCCAGCCAAGGCATTCTGGCGCTCTGGACTACGATAACCTTCTAATAAAACCATTTCATAGCCATAACGTTGTTGCATGATTTTAAATACCATCAATAAACGTTGTTTATAACGTGGATTCATTTTATGCCATTTACGATCGGCAGATACGAAATCGCCATGTAAATGTGAAGTCGCTAAACTTTCTATATTGGAGTTAAATGTTTTTGCCTGAACACTGAACTGACTAGCTTCAATATGACGTGCAGAAATAATGGCTTCTTCAATCAAGGATTGTTCCACTTCAGGAGGCGGTGCAAGTATTTGCCCATCGAGCAATGCATAAATTTGAGGATCAACTGACCTTAAATAATCTGTTTCAATTTTAGTGGGAGTTGCGGGACGGGTAAAAGCAAAAATCAAGATGCTGGAAAATAGTGAAAGACCCGCAACCAGTATCCACCATTGTTGTAAATGCCAATATGACTGGAGTTGTTTAGGTGCAGCTGCATCATTGAACTGCTGAGCAAATTCCCGGGCAGAATAGAATTGTTTCTTACTTTGCAGAATAAGAACGAAAAAAAAGTCTTGTGCTTTAAGGCGTAAATCAGAGGAAAATAACCAGGCCAGACTGCACGCCAATATAATAAAACCAGTAAAAATAGTAATCGTCATGGAGATACGGCGGTTTCTGCGAGTATGAAGAGTGTTTTAGCCTCAGAAATTTTTATAGCAGCTTGTGACAATTCCTCCGGTTCAAAATCTTTTGCCGGATTTTTTCTAGAGCTGACGGGTTGATTCACAAGTCTTATTTTTGCGATAGAGGTGGCGATTATACTTTTTATCGCCATTTGAGCCACACTGTTATTATGGGATGAGTATGTTTGGTCCCTATTTTTCTTATATTCTAAAACCTCTTGCCTGGACAGATCCATATTGCTAAATACAGAATGACCTTGAATTTTCTGATGATCTAAACTGTTTAAATAAATATAACCCACAGTAGCATTTAAAATATCGCCAGAACAAAATCCTGAACGTCTAGAGGGAACGGCTAAACGATGTGGCTCTTTTGCAGGCTGAAATATTCTTAAAAATTTTGGTGTTAGGGCGGACATGTTCAAATTTTCTTTTTTAAATTTTAGGGTAAATGAATGGTGATATAGGCTTGCTCGGCGGGCTGACTGATAATGTTCTGATAAATAGATAATGATTTATGATTTTGATTTAAAAGCATAAAATTCAAGCATGCAAATGATATTAAAGTAAAAAATGCCAAAAAGATTAAAATCCAGAAAAAAGGTAATTCTCGATGAATGACATGCCTAATTTGGTCAGGCAAAGCAGAAAAGGGCGAAAAAGCTGTTTTTTTGCCTTTTAAGAAATCAATTTCATCGCCAACCCGAGCCACCAGGTGATTCAAACTTTGTAGGGATTCAATTCGAAATTTGCCATGAAAGCCAAGTAGCATGCAGTAATGAAAGACTTCTAGGGCTGCGAGACGTTCTTTACCCAGACTACGTAGTGATTCCAGAATTTCAAAAAAACGATAGCCAGCAAGTTGTGAGCCAAAAAGGCTTAACTGTAAAGGGCTGACCATCCAGTAGTTCTGTAAATCAAAAAATTGTACATCTTGTTGAGTTACAATGGTTTCATCGAGCAATGCGCAATAAGCATATTTTGCATCATGAATATCCGCTGCTGAAAAGTGCTGTTTTCGCGCCTGATTCTCAAAATGATTTAACAGGGTTAAAATTTTCTCCCGAAACTCATCTGGATTGACTGGAATATATTGATTCTTCAATAGAAAAATCACATAGAAACCCTCATGTAATAAATCAACAAGATTTGTTGTACTTGTGACTTGAGATGGAGTTGTCGTTGAGTCTAATCTCCAACCCGTTTGATCATTCTCAAATAGTGAAGGCACTTGATTATTCATATACGGATTCCTTAGCTATTCATCACTGCAATGACATCAATCGAAATATCCTGAAAGCCGGCTGGGATATAAATACACATGGATTCAGCATCCAACATGCGTTGATATAATTCATTGTTGGGCTCAACTTCAAAATAGCTGACACCAGAACGTACTGGAATTGCAGTGGGAACCTGCATGAGATGGTGCAATGGAATGACGGGAAGGGCCGCAACAACACGCTGCTCGACATCCACGGAATTACCTACTTTAAAACGAAGTGGTACCAACTGAACCAGCTCATGGCTTTGCATCAGGCCACTCGAAACGGCAATATACAGTCGCGTGTCACGCGTAATTTTGTCGGATTCCAGACTTCCAATCCAATAGGAGGGACGTGCCTCTTTTAAGGCAATGCTGATATAGCGATTTGAAATAATGGTATCGAGTAAATCGCGCAGAATGGCATCGAGCTGTGAAAAGCTTTCCTGTAAATGATGATGTTTATAATGAGGTAACTGATCCACTGCATAGGCTGTAGAAAAGGTCAGCAGTGATCCGGTTAAACGCAGTAATTCAAAAAACAATCGTTCAGGATGAATATGTGGATATTGTAAAAGATGATTCAGGGAGGCATGTGCGGTGTTTAAGGCATTCACTAGCCAGAAAGAAACAATATCACCGGAACGGAACTCTATGAGTTTTTGCTCATTTTCACGATTGTTGCTTTGAATGGCCTTAATTTTCGCTTTAATGATATTCAGGCTACGTTTTAAACCTGACATCAGGCTGGCAGATGCCTCAATATGCAAGATCGGTGGAATAAACTTGCAATCAAATTCAAAATTTCCAGAACTTTGACGTTTAACTTTTGCTACTGCTAAATACAGAAATCCATCTAGGTCATGATTGGGTTCAATGCCAGATTCAAGTAATTTAAATTCTGCACGGCGTCTTAATAAAGTAATATCTGCGGCTGTAGCATCGGTAAATAAATCATGTGTTTCACTGAAGTGTGAGTGATAACGGCTAGGCTGGCTACTTTCCTCAAAAGCGACATTACGTTTATTGGGTTGAATCATCGGCAAGGCCAAATAGACTGTCATTTCTCCCCGTAAATTTAAATCATCCAGTTGAATGGGCTCTGGTAATAAGTCACGTGCCGGCGCCTGGTAAATTTCGCCATCTTGCCAAAGCATATCCACTTTTTCTAAAGCCAGAACATGAGTACTTAATTGCACCTCATCAAATTGAATAGATTGAATGCCATAAGCAAAAGGAATGGTAGAGCGGATGGTGTGATTCAAGCGCTGTTCATGATAGGCATCTTGTAATTGAAAATGTTGTGGACGTAAAAATAAGCCTTCGCCCCAAAGAATTTTTTCTGCTTTAAACATTAAATTTACCCATTATTATTCGTGTTATGAGGATTGTTTTTGTACACCCAAAAGTTCATGTACTGTTTCTAAAGGATTGTCGTTTTTAATCACCTGACTCAGCCATTCATGTAAAGGCATCTGGTTCCATTTAATCGTTTTTTGTAGCAGATAGCTGACTGGACTATGTGGTTCATTCATCTGGAAATAATCGGCAATATCTTGTAAAAGCCGCATGGCTTGTTCACGATTTGCTAAATGACTCTGCGCGTGTGGCTGAAATTTTTGTGCACTGGTTATGGCTATTGTGGGATCAATTGCTGTGTGTAAGGTTTTAGGTGAAGCGATCATGCCAGTTATAGAAGTTGATGGACCCGTCATGAGTACTGAACCCAAAGCATCTGTTTTGTAAACCTTTTTCAGGCTGCCATGAATAGATTCTAGTTGAGCGTCAATAGCTGCAAAACTTGGAGCATCCAAACCCATTAAGCTATCTAACACTTCCTTTAAAATATTCCACTGATTCAAAATTTCTAAAAAAGCCTGATAATTTTGATATTGCAAAGATTTTGGTGTGCTTAATAATGCCTGTTCCAATTGCTCCAGTGTGGCAGCAGGATCAACATCGCTGTTTTCTTCGCTATGCATACGTTGTAAATTCTGTTGATGTAATAAACCCTCATAGTCAATTAAAGAATAAAAAGGTGAAATATTTATCAGGGGTATATTCTTAATCAACTTGGGCAGTTGATTAATCAGTCCTTGCAACAGGCCCAGACGTTGATCTAAATCATCCTCTTCAATTTTCGGGTATAAAAATAACCAGAAATTGCTTAAGCTACGTTGGGTTAATTCTAAACCTTTGGCTACTCCGTCAAACCCGTACAGATGGGACCAGGCTTCAACGAGCCAGGTATATAACCGAATATCTTTCGTTTTTTCCGTCAGTAGTTCAGTGGATTTTTCATTTACAAAACTCCAATCGGCTAGTTTCGGTTCTGCAATCCAATCACCTTGTTCTAAAAGTAAATCATCCTGAGTTCGTGCTTTTTTAATGGCATGAAACTCATTGGAAAAAGAACAATCCATCCCGCATGGGACGGCTTCTGAAATTGCTCTTAATAATTTTTCTAGTTCTAAACTCATGTTTTGCCTTCTGGTTTTTTTAATTATGCTTCATTAAAACGGAGCTTTTTATTACGTTTTTTTACGGCTTTGATTACCGGATCGATTTGATAAGATATGTCATCCTCTTGAACATCTATCAAGATGTGTCGTGGTATTTTTTGTTCCGCCAAACCGAGCAAAATTTGTGTGGCCAAAGCTGGCAATATTGATGAATTGAGGATGTTATCCACATTACGTGCACCACTATCAACTTCGGTACAACGGCTGAGCAATAGTTCAATCAAGCCTTCACTATAGCTAACTGTAGTGGTGTATTGTTGTTCTAGACGTGCAGTAATTTTGTCCAATTTATGTCTGATGATGCGTAGCAGTAATTCATCGTGCAGAGGTAAGTACGGCACAATACGCATACGACCTAAAAATGCTGGTTTAAACTGTTGATATAAACTTGGCTTTAAGTGTTCTGTTAATTGTTCTGCTGTGGGCCAGGTCTCCACTGTAGAGTTTAAGCAGGCTTGCATAATGACATTGGAGCCGACATTGGACGTCAACAGGATCGTGGTATTTTTAAAATCAATTAAACGACCTTCGCCATCTTCAAGCATGCCTTTATCAAAGACCTGATAAAACAATTCCTGGACATCGCCATGTGCCTTTTCAATCTCATCGAGCAAGACCACACTATAAGGATTTCGTCGTACTGCTTCAGTTAGAATCCCGCCTTGACCATATCCCACATAGCCGGGAGGAGCACCTTTCAATGCAGAAACCGTATGAGCTTCCTGGTATTCAGACATGTTAATAGTAATTAGATGAGATTCTCCACCATATAATTCATTAGCAAGTGCCAAAGCTGTTTCTGTTTTACCGACACCGCTTGGACCGACCATTAAAAATACGCCCTGAGGTTTATTCGGATCTCCCAGTTTTGCTTTAGAGGTTTTGATCCCCTGAACCAGCTGGTTTAAGGCATCCTCCTGACCCATAACTCTCAAAGAAAGCTTATCTTTTAAAGTCAAAATTTGCTTAATTTCATCATTGGCCATTTTTCCTACAGGAATTCCGGTCCAGTCAGAAATAATTTCATGAATCATCTGCGCATTTACCCGTTCAAAAACAAGCGGAGTTGTGCCTTGAAGCTGAGCCAGTGCTTCACGATATTGAGCAATATCTGTATGTGACTGACTTGTAACATTTTGTTGTTCTCGTTCTTTAATCCTGTTTACCAGTTGCAGTTCATTTTGCCACTGGGCTTGCGTATCACTGATTTTCCCGGCTAATTCAGAAATTTCTGCTTTTAACTGCAAGATTCGCTCATGATGAATAGGCATATTTTGCTGTTCTTTTTCCAAGATATCCTGTTCCAGATTCAGGTTATGCCATTGTGCCTGTAACTGATCTAACTTAACAGGCTGGGCATTTTGAGTTAAAGCCACTCGGGCAGCTGCCGTATCCAGCACACTGATGGCTTTATCTGGAAGTTGACGCCCACTGATATATCGATGAGAACTATGTACTGCTGTGACAATGGCTTCATCATCAATTTGTACATTAAAATGTTGGGTCATTACAGGAATCATGGCGCGAAGCATATCAATTGCCACTGCCTCTGTGGGTTCTTCCACCTTAACCACCTGAAAGCGACGGCTCAGGGCCGCATCTTTTTCGAAAAACTGTTTATATTCAGTCCAAGTTGTAGCTGCAATGGTACGTAATTCACCACGTGCAAGCGCTGGTTTAAGTAGATTCGCTGCATCGTTTTGTCCAGCCTGACCACCTGCACCAATTAAGCTATGTGCTTCATCAATAAATAAAATAATGGGGTGACTAGAATTTTGAACTTCCTGAATGACCTGTTTCAGTCGGTTTTCAAATTCACCTTTGACACTGGCACCTGCCTGTAAAAGCCCCATATCCAGCATATGTAAATGAACATTTTTTAAAGCATCTGGAACCTGATCATTGGCAATTTTAACTGCCAAACCTTCTACTACAGCAGTTTTACCGACCCCGGGATCACCCGTTAGAATGGGATTGTTTTGACGACGGCGCATTAAAATATCCAGCATTAAGCGAATTTCAAACTCACGGCCAATCACTGGATCAATTGCACCTTTTTTTGCCTTTTCAGTTAAATCAATGGTGTACTGATCTAAAGCTGGTGTTTTGAGTCTCTGTTCAGATAGCTGTACAGTTTTTATGGTATCTGGGGAAGAAGCGGAATTTTGTTCCCATACTTGTTCAATACTCTGTGTACATACTTCTAAAAATGTATGTTTCATCTGATTTATTGGAAAAAATTCAAATAAGCAGGAAGCACGGACAGCGATTTGATAAAGATCGGAAGCAGTTAATAATGCTACAAGGAGGTGACCCGTTCGAATCTGGGGCTTTTGTGCTGCCGACGCTAATAACCAGGCCTGTTCCAATAAACGCACAATTGATTTTGCGAAAATAGGAGTACGTGTATTACCTTTAGGTAATTGTGTAATACTTTTCTTTAAATCATTTATTAGTTCATGGCGCGATATTTTGTAGTTTTCCAATAACAGCTGAATATCATGCGTTGCGTGATTGTGTAGAATTTCTAAAAATATGTGTTCAATTTCAATTTCATAATTTTGTTGAGCTATGCAGCTATTGGCTGATTTTTCCAGGGCTATACGGGCACAAGAAGATAACTTTGTAATCAAAATTTTTAAATTATTCATATCAAACTCAACATCTATAAAAGAACTTCAGTTTTTATTTTTACTTATCTACTGAAATTTCCTGTTTTTTATATTTTGTATTTTTATTTTTTAAAAACAATGGTTTGTTATTGTTTTATATAAAAGCAATGAGCACATCATACACATATTTTTTATAAAATTAAAAAAATATATGCTGTTTTTTGTATTTTTTACATTAAATAACAATAAAAAGTATTGTTTTATATTTAATCACTGTTGACTTTTGATGGTTGTTTTTTGTTAAATCTGCGCATGGATAAAAAGTCAAAATAATGAATTAAAAATTTTAAAATCATTTAATTTACTTAAACATATACTAATAATTACATTTATAACTAGAACAATTAGAGGCATCTTTTGAATAAATATAAGTTTTTTGTACCTTTGCTGGTCATGCTATCGGTCAGTCCATTCACTTTCGCGAGCGAAAAAATTCTTGAACTCAAAAAATCCTGCATTCAGGATTATCCTGTGGTTCGTGACGAAACCGATCCAGACTTACTCAATATTTATCGTCAACTATGCGATAGAAAAAGTAAGAAAAATATGCAATTAAAAAATGAATTATCAATTCAGGCTGCCCAAAGATTTCAAGCCATGGGTAAAAATCTGAAAGCTTTGCAATGGGTCGAGGAGTTGCGTCAACAAAATTTTCAGCGTAGAGAGTTGACTGATGTTGCTTTTCTGGCCGGGGTAGGGATTGCCGAAAGTAATTTACAGTATATGCGTAATCATGAAATGCGTTATCTGAATGCGGAAAGTACGTATCCTGCAGCAAAAAAATTGTCTGATCATATTCAGATCGCATTACCTGAACCTGATACATCCAATTCTAAAGCTGTCACTGTCAACACGATCAGGTTAAAACAACGGATGAAACGTAATGGTTTATCGAATCGTACCGCTGGAAAAACCAGCTCGTTAAGCCGTCACGTCAATTTGCAGAGCAGAGTAACAAAAACATCTGCACGAAATACAACCGCCACCACAAAACTTCAAAGTAACAACTCCATAACTTTGGGTTCAAGCCCATTTGCTTCATTTAATAAGAACTAAAATAGGATAGTCTTCATGGCTAAACGTGAAAGTGTACAAAAGAAATTACAACGTATTCGTCCGCCACGTGTACAACTGACTTATGATGTTGAGGTTGGCGATGGAAAAGAAATCAAAGAGTTGCCTTTTGTGATTGGGGTATTAGGTGACTTTTCAGCTGCCTCCGAATTAGAAAAGAGCAAGTTAAAAGATAAAAAATTTATCAATGTGGATTTGGACAACATTGATGAGGTGATGCAATCGCTGGCACCTCGTGCGGCTTTTCAGGTTGAGAATACCTTGACCGAAGAAGGTGGACACATGTCCGTAGATTTAACCTTTAATTCAATGCAAGATTTTCGTCCAGAAAATATCGTACAACAAGTCGATCCCTTACGGAAATTGGTTGAAGCACGAGAGCGTTTAACCGATTTGCGTAACAAGATTTCAAATAATGAACGTCTTGAAGATTTGCTGGAAGAAATTTTAAAAAATACAGACCAGGTTCGGAAGTTAAGCATGGAGGCAGAACATGAATAATTTACATGCTGCTGCCATCTCTACAGATGTGAAAGAATTTACCTTACTGGATTCAATTGTTGAGCAAAGCCGTATAGCCCGTAATGATGAAGAACATGAACACGCAAAAAGCCTGATTGGTGAATTGGCCAAAGAAGTCATGACTGGAACCATAACCGTTTCCGAAAATATGACCTTGTCAATCGATAAGCGAATTGCAGAAATTGATGCCTTAATTTCAAAACAGTTAAGCAAAGTTATTCATCATGAGCAATTTCAAAAAATTGAATCCACCTGGCGTGGCTTGTACTATTTCTGCCAGGAAACACCATCTCATTCTTTAATTAAAATTCGAATGCTCAATACCAGTAAAAAAGAACTGGTTAAAGATTTTCAAGGTTCAACAGATTTTGATCAAAGCACTTTATTTAAAAAAATATACGAGGAAGAATATGGCTCCTTTGGTGGTGCACCTTATGCCACATTAGTCGGTGACTTTGAATTCGACCGTACGCCAACGGATATGTATTTATTGGAACAGATTTCCCATGTTGCTGCAGCGGCACATGCACCTTTTATTTCTGCAACCAGCTCTAGCATGCTGGGGCTAGAGTCTTTTACCGATATTGATCGTCCACGTGATGTTTCTAAAATTTTTGAAACTGCTGAATATGTGCAGTGGCGTTCATTCCGCGAAAGCGATGATGCGCGTTATGTTGCATTGACTATGCCGCGTGTATTAGGACGTCTGCCATATCATCCCAAAGATGGAACGGTTACTGAAGGTTTTAACTTTATAGAAGAAGTGACTGGTCAGAATCATGCTGAATATTTATGGATGAACTCAGCTTATGCATTTGCGACGCGTTTAACCAATGCTTTTGATATGTATGGCTGGTGTGCTGCCATTCGTGGCGTGGAAGGAGGAGGCCTGGTTGAAGGTTTGCCAGTGCATACGTTCAAGACCAATGATGGAGAAGTGGTATTCAAATGTCCCACTGAGATTGCCATTACTGACCGTCGTGAAAAAGAACTCAGTGATTTAGGATTTATCCCTTTAGTGCACTGCAAAAATACCGATTATGCCGTTTTCTTTGGTGCACAATCGACTCAAAAACCGAAAAAATATGACAGCGATAGTGCAAATGCCAATTCTGCGTTATCGAGTCAGATTCAATACATTATGGCTGTTTCACGCATTGCGCATTATTTAAAAGCCATGATGCGCGACAAAGTGGGGAGCTTTGCCTCTGCCGGCAATGTGGAAGCATTTTTAAATGAATGGCTGTCGCAATATGTTTTGTTAGATGATGGTGCCTCGCAAGAGGCGAAAGCACAGTATCCGCTTCGCGAAGCTTCGGTAAAAGTTGTAGAGAACCCAGCTCAACCTGGGCACTACAAATCTGTGGTTTTTTTACGGCCACATTTTCAGTTGGATGAGTTGTCGGTTTCTTTGAGACTTGTTACTGAGTTACCTCAGTCCTCTAATTAATTTAATTAGAGCGCAATTTTATAATAATTTAAAAATAAAACAGGAAAATTAAAAAAATGAAAGATATATACGTCCAATTTCGTGGCAAATATAAAGTTGATGGTGAATCTCGCGACTCCGAACACAAAGACTGGCTAGAAGTAAATTCTTGGGCACACAATATCCGTCAACCTAAATCAGCGACATCTTCAAGTGTAGGTGGCCATACTGCCGAACGTGTCGAACATTCAGATATGCTGTTTGTAAAGGATTTAGATGCAACCAGTCCAAAACTTTGGGAAGCATGTTCAGCTGGATATACCTTTGACGAAGTTCAAATCGATTTTTACCGTGCCAATGGTGACAAGCGGATTAAATATCTTCAAATCAAGTTAAAGCATGTGCTTGTTTCAAGCGTTACCCCAAACGTCAATGAAGAAGGGGTTCCGACCGAATCTTTTGGTTTGAAATATGCTGCAGTAGAGTGGACTTATAATCAGCAGGATATTAACGGTACACAAAAAGGTGCGGTAACAAAGAAATGGTCACTTTCCAATAATACAGCTTCTTACGCTGCATAGTGTACTGACCCAAATAGTGGCCAACTGCCGTTGGTCGCTATGAATAATTTTTTTCATCATTAAATAATAAAAAATGAACTTAGACCAATTATATCCTTACGGTTTTAAAACCACTTTATTTGAGCGGCTATTAGCGGATTCTGAACAGAATGAGCGTGGAATTTCACTTCAAAAATTACGAGAATCTGTAGCCTCGGATCTGGAGGATTTATTAAATAGCCGCATGTCGCTACTGGATGGAGTCATTGATGATTTTCCTTTAGTAAAACAGTCTGTTATGCAATTTGGGATTATTGACTTTGTGGGGTTGTCAACGGCCAATCCCACAGATCGGGACAAAATTTGTCAATCTATTCAACAATCGATTATTGCCCATGAACCCCGACTTAAGCAAATTAAGGTCACCATGCTAAGCGATGGTCATAACATGGGAGCATTATCTTTAAGTGTTCAAGCTTATTTAAACATACAGCCTTTATTTGAGCCGGTCATTCTGGACGTTTTATTGAAACCAACAACGCAACACTATGTTATTTCTGCAAGATCTTAAGTGGGTTCGCTGTGATTGAAGAACTGTTACCGTATTATGAAAAGCAATTACAAGAATTTGGGCAACAATCGCGTGAATTTGCACAGAAATATCCGAAAATTGCTCAACGTCTATCGCTTAATCAAGAACAAATTGACGATCCGCATATTGAACGCCTGATTCAGGCTTTTTCACTCGTCGCTGCGCGTATTGATAAAAAACTGGCAGACAGTTATGAGGTCTTTACCCGTTCATTATTCCAGGTCATGTTTCCTCAGTATCTCAAGCCGTTTCCTGCATGTTCAGTCGTCAGTTTCGAAGATTTAAATAAAATAAAAAAGCTGACAGAAGTACATGAAATTCCTAAAGCGACTTCGCTAAAGTCACGCAGTTTTAAAGGCGTACAGTGTGAATTTAGCACGACTCAGCCTGTACGATTATTACCCATAGCTTTAAAGAGCCTAAATTTTAAAACCCATCCTCGTGCACACATGCATTTAAATCAGAATGCGACGCTTAGTTTAGGCTTTGAAATTTATCAACGAAGCCAAAAGCTGTTAATCAATGAAAATTTACCGATTTACCTGGATGCGATTGCAAATTTCCCTTTGCAGGTTTTGGACAATATATTTCATGCCAGTACAGGATTTTCATTAAACACGGGAAATCGTATGATTGAAATTGTTAATCCATTTACAGTCATGGGCTTTGCTGAATCTGAAAGTCTATTACCGATTGATCAACATACTCATCATGCTTACCGTTTACTGCTGGAATACTTTTGTTTTCCTGAAAAATTTAATTATCTCAATCTTAATTTAAATTTCTTAAAACATTTAATAGGTGAAGATGCAGAATTTGAAATATTGATTCACTTAAAGATCAATTTAAATGATCAGGCCTGTATCCGTAACTATACTGAGTTGAATGTTGCAAACTTTAAACTGTTTTCAACGCCTGTGGTGAACCTATTTTATAAGCAGGCTGAACCGCAGAAAATAAATCATAAACAATTAGAATATCCATTGCTCACCGATAGCCATCATCCTGAATTTTATCAGCTCTATTCAATAATCGAGATGAATATGATTCGGGAAAAAAGTAATCAGGACCAGACTACAGTTCCTATTCTGCCATTTTTTGCCATGAGCCATTATCATCAGCATAATGAACAATATTTTTATAGCTTGAATTCTACACAATTGCAGAATAATCTGGTTGAAACCCGTTATTCCATTGTTTCCAAAAATTTATCACCTCATAGCACCAAGTCTGATTTTATCAGTGCACAACTGCTCTGTTGTAATGGGGATTTACCCCATGAAGTTTTAAGTCAGGCCAATAACGTTCTGCATTTGAATGATAACCACCTTGCACGGCGTGCGCTCATGTTAAAGCGACCGTTCAAGCCATATTACTTTGCGCAAAATAAAAATGAGCAATGGCGCATTATCTCTCATTTATCCTTAAATACCTTGTCCCTGATGAAAGGGGATGCCCTCAGCCATATTAAAGAGCTTTTAGTGCTTTATAACTTGCCTAAATTGAAAGAAAACCAGCTTGTTATTGAAGCCATTAAAAGGATTGATTTTTCTTTGACACAAAAAATGGTGGAAGCGCATCCTTATCCCTTATTTGTCCGTGGAATTAAAGTGAATTTAGCTATAGATTCACAAATTTTCAAAGGTCATAGCCTGTATATTTTTAGCCAAATTTTAAGTCATATTTTTAATTTAAAAGTTCAAATGAATAGTTATGTTGATCTTGTGGTCAGTGATTCAAATACTCAACAGGAGTTATACCAATGCGTACAGAACGTTGGTGGCAAGAAACTTCTGTAATGGAAGATCTCTTTACCACCCCTACAGCTTATGAGTTTATCCAGGCGATACGTTTGTTACGCCATATGCTACATTCATCCATCACCCAATACTGGGCGAATGATTTTAAATTCCAGAGTTCTGTAAATCTTAATTTTCCAGTAACCGAAATAGAATCCTTAACTTTTGAAAACAGCTACATACATATTACTAATCTTATGGTTGGGATCACCGGTATACAAGGTGCTTTGCCCTATAGCTATACCCATAAAATTAAGCAAAGCTGTCGTCAGCAAAGACAAGAAACTCTAAGTTTTCTAAGCTTATTTAATCACAAGCTGACCGCACAATATGTTGATGCAAGTTTGAACTATCATTTACCCATACGGTATGAAATTGAAAAGGAAAATGATTATCTGGATATCCTGCATGCTTTAAATGGTTATGTCAGAACACAACAGAATCAGACTGAATTAGATGATTATTTTGCTGAATTTTCAGGTTTAATGCAGGGACAAAATAATACCGCATACGCTTTAAAAACCATGCTTAACTGTATTTTCAAAACTGAATTTACAATAAAACAGTGGGTAGAAGAAAAATTCAAATTGCAAGAGGCACAACGAACAACTTTAGGAAGTTTAAATGCCAGTTTACTTGGAAGAGATACCTTTTGTGGGGAAAATATTCGGCAACTGGGCGGAAAAATAGAAATTCAGATTGGTCCATTATCTAGAAGGGATTATCTCAGCTTTTTACCCAAGCAAAAAATGAGTGAGAAGTTAAAGAAAATACTTTCAACTTGGTGTAGTCCCACAATAATGGTAGATGTACGCTTAATATTAAAAAAAGAAAATATACAGGTGCTTTGCCTGGATTCAAAATCAGAACATGGCTTGGCCCAAGGGGCTTTTTTAATGGCTAGACATACAGAAAATCATGCAGAGACCTGTTATAGCTTATTGGGAGTCATGCAATGAATAAGCTGATACTGAGGATTTTCAGCAGTATGTTTCTACTGTTAGGTATAGTCATTATTTATTATTGGCGTGATATTCAATATGATCCTTCGAGCCTAGATTTAGTTTCATATTTTTTTATTTTACCCATTCTTTTATCTTTAATAATACTTGCGCCATATTTTATTTATCAGGCTTATCGGGCCTATATACGGCGTAAAAAACAGCAAAATCAGGCATTATTGGAACAGCAATTAAATAAAGCACAGACAAGTCACGAATCAAAATTTAAACAGATTCAATGGTTCAATTTGAATGTTTTTTCATCCTCCGTGTGCCATGCATGGGGAGAAAATACATCAATAATTGATGGGTTAAAAAAATTTAAATCGCCGGAATTAGATCCTAACTTGGAAAACAGTTATGGCTTAGCTATTTTATCCTACAGGATTCAAACGCTTGATCATATGTTAGTGTTTGGGCCAGAAGATAATGATCAGCATAAAAAAGATAAAGCAGGTCGCTTAGCACGTATAAAGGCTTTAATTCAACAACAATTAGAACAACAGACTGAAATCTTAATGCAAGTGGCTGAGCATTTAAAGCGGTCTGCATTATTTTATGATAGAAAACTGGCCTACCAATACCGAATACATCCTGCCTGGAGTAATACGGATGCTCCAGACACTAATGATAAAGACATCTCAATTGAACAGGTGCCACGTCTAAATCGACTTAATGTTCATATTTTATTATCGAACAATGTGTTACATGTTTGGGATGAATATTCAAGCCGGGAAACATTGCTGAATTTTATGCAATCGTTGGGAATAATTTCGCAGCAAGTCCATCTACAACATCATTATATTGCCCAGCAAAGTGCTTATGATGACTGGCTTAAATTATTGCATCAAATATCGAAACAAACTGAGGAATTTTCATTCATCATTAATGTAGATTCTGAAATTGACCAGACATTTCTAGATGAAAAAATGTGGCTGATGGATGATTATTTGCCAGCAGAATTTGCATCCAGTTGGTGTGTGGCGGCTGAAGATGTGAAGATCAATGATATAGATGCAATCAAGCAGCTTAAAGTTGCAAGCAACGTAGACAATTTATTGACTTGCCTCAATCAGGTGATGCCTGAGCATATAGATCAGCCCCCCCAGGAACGGCCTTTTGTACTGGTTTTAGATGAGGCCACGGATATCAAAAGCATTAAAAAAAATAATCAGACATTTTTACCCGCTTTAATTGAACCTCACCATTGTATCTATACAAAACCAATTTTGGGCCATACACAACAACTCGCAAAAATTTTTGGTTTTATGTTGGGTATGCATCTGCCAGAGGAGTTGACCAGCATGATATACAGTGCTGACCAAGCTTTAACCCATGCTTTTTTTAAACCCATGTAGCATTAAATTAATTCCAAAAACAAAACATTTAAATATAAATAGAATAATGAGAATCACATGTTTTACACTGTTTTAACTTATGTCTGGCAATATGTAACCCATCCCAAAGCCATTATTACACTCTCTGTTTTAGTGCTACTGGTTTCTTCTTATTCGGCTATTCCGCGAAATATTTTTTGGACCTTAGTTGCAGCTTATGTTTTTACAATCATCGGCTATGGCATCTATAGATGGGTTCAAAAAAATCGTCCTGCTCAACAGGGCACAGTGCTTGCAGAAGCAATTGAGCATGATAGAAATGCAGAATATGGCAAACCAAAAGAAACGCAAGAATTACAGCTCATCAGCCTGCAAATGAAAAAATCGATCCAACTGATTCGCAAATCAAAGTTGGGGAACAAAAAAGGCAACACGGCATTATATGAATTACCCTGGTATATGCTGATTGGGAATCCTGCCGCAGGTAAAAGTTCAGCTATTTATCATTCGGGGCTAAAATTTCCCTTTGAAAATTCCCATCAAAAAAGTATTTCTTCTGGCCTCAGCGGGACAAAAAACTGTGACTGGTTTTTCTCTACGGAAGGGGTATTGCTGGATACTGCCGGACGTTATTCAGTTTATGCTGAAGATCATCCTGAATGGTTGGGATTTTTGAATCTATTAAAGAAAAGCCGTACTCAAGCACCTGTGAATGGTTTAATTGTGATGGCCAGTATTACAGAACTGGCGAGCCAAAGTCCTGAACAATCTATAAAATTGGCTAAGAATTTAAGAACACGTATTCAAGACATTACTGAACGTTTAGAGATATTTGCACCCGTATATGTGGTGTTTTCCAAAATGGACTTGATTGCAGGCTTTACCGATTTTTTTGAATGTTATGATGTCGATGAATTGGATCAGGTATGGGGCGCGACCTTAAAATACGAACAAGATTCTGTGCAGGATGTAATGGCACTTTTTGAACAGCATTATGCTGTTTTATATGAAGGTTTAAAAGGATTAAGTAACACGCATCTCAGCCGACGCCATAGCCAGAATATTTCACCCAGTGTGATGACATTTCCCTTAGAATTTAAAAACTTAAAACCAGTGCTGAAAACTTTTATAGCGGCCTTGTTTGAAGACAATCCCTACCAGTTTAAACCCGTATTTCGTGGCTTCTATTTTACCAGTGCCTTACAACAGGGAATCACTGAAAGCCCAATGACCGAACAGATGGTGCAGGATTTTCATTTATCAGCAAGCTTAAAGAGTGAAAATACTGTGCCGGGTCATTCAGTTTCACAGAACCGTGGGTACTTTCTGAAAGCTCTGTTTTCGGATGTGATTTTAAAGGACCAGCATCTGGTTAAACAGCATATTAATCCTAAACGCAAGAAACAACGTCATGTTGCCTTTATGGCTGCCTTGCTGGGAATCTCCATAATATTGAGCTTGTGGATTTGGTCATATCGCAATAATCAACAGCTGATTGCCGATGTTCAGGCCGATTTAGACAAGGTGGTTCATTTGCAAAAGCAATCCGGCCAACAGCTCTCTACACAACTGGATGCGTTGCTCATTTTGCAGGAGCGTATGCAGCAGCTTGATCAATTTGAACAAAATCAGCCTATACGGTTTGGCTTTGGTCTGTATCAGGGTGATACATTGCGAGAAAAATTACAAAGCGAATATTTGGCGGGAATTAGACAGCTGCTTTTGCAGCCAACCCAGCAGAATATTGCGCAGTATTTACAACGTATAAAAACGAATGAAGCCACTTTAAAAGCCAAACATGTCAATGTGGCAATAAATCAGGGAGTTAAAAATCATCAATATTTGGAACCCTCTGAAACCAATCCTCAGGATGCTTACAATGCTTTAAAGGCGTACTTGATGCTGAGTAATCCTCAATATATGGATTCAAGCCATTTAGGCGATCAGTTGACCCGTTTCTGGCGTCCTTGGCTGGATACAAACCGGGGGCAAATGCCACGGGGTGAAATAATCCAGAAAGCCGAGCAGATATTATCCTATAGCCTTGCACTGGCAAACGATCAAAAATTTCCCATACTTGAAGCTGACCCTTTGCTGGTGGATCAGACCCGTCAGATCTTGTTGGCTGTTATTCGGGGGATGCCTGCAAGGGATCGTGTGTATAATGAAATCAAAATGCGTGCTGCAGTGCGTTATCCTGCTGTAACGATAAAACAGCTCGTTGGGGAAAATAATCAAAATACCGTGCTGGGAAGTTATGCCTTACCTGGCATGTTTACATATAAAGCTTGGAACGAATATGTAGAAAAAGCCATTGATGATGCGGCAAACCGCCCAACCGATAGCAAAGACTGGGTATTAAATATCACCCAATCGGATGATCTGACGTTGAGTGGCAGTTCAGACCAGATTCGTAAGCAATTAACGGCATTATATAAACAGCAATATATCACTGAATGGCACAAATTTTTAAATGGCATTTACTATGCAAAAGCCAACGATTTCAACCGGCAAGCAAAAAATATTGAAATCTTGGGCGAACCAGAAAATTCACCCATTCGAGCCATTATCCAGCAGGTGGCTCAAGAAACCAGCTGGGATAATTCAGTCATTCAGGCTGAACTGGCTACAACCAAAACGGGCTTCATGGCGTGGTTTAAAACTAGAGTTTTAAACCGAAATGAATCTAGAGTTGTACAACAGACATCGAATCAGGCACAGGGCACCATTTCAAAAGAATTCCAGATGTTCTACCAATTGGTGCGTAAACGTGATGATCAACAAAATCAATCTTTATTAGATGAATACATGCAATCATTGGCCCGGGTGAGGAGCAAGTTCAATGATTTGAAAAGTGCAGGGGAAATTGGTCCTGCAGCAATCATTCTAGTCAGGCAAACGATTAATGATCAGAACTCTGTGTTTAATCATAGCCAAAAAATGATTGATGAAAAAATGACGGTTGGCCTGAATGAGCGGGATCAACAAGTTTTGCAGAAATTATTGATGAGTCCATTAACCCAATCCTTTGAAGGTTTATTGATTCCCGCACAACATGAAATAAATAAATTATGGATGATACAGGCCAATCAACCATTTATGGCTAACTTAAGCCAAAAATATCCATTCACTGCTTCTGCGACCTTGCAAGCAACCCGTCAGGAAATCAGTCAAATTTTGGGTGAAAATGGCAGTATTGCACGGTTTGTCAAAGACAATCTCGATCCACTGGTCATTCGTCGAGGTTATCTATTAACGTCTAAAACCTGGAAAGATTTGGGAATTAACCTGAATCCACAATTTGTGATGAATTTCCAAAGTTATGTTGCCCCTAATAATGGCATGGCCACAGGCGAGTTGAACCAAACCACAGGAACAGCCGCAGTCAATCCATCAAATTTCCAGTTTTATCCTTTAGAGAATCCACAACTGCTTTCTTATACCATTGATATTGATGGCCAAAGAATGGTTTATGAAAATGGCGTTCAACAATGGGTGAATTTTGTCTGGCCAAATCAGGGAGCTATGCCTGGTGCACGTATTACAGCAGTAGATTTGCAAGGACAAATGCATACCATTTTTGATGAACCAGGAGAATATGGCATTAACCGCCTCATTGATCATGCACAGCGTACCCAACGGGGAAATTATTTTGAAATGATCTGGAAAGACCAGCAAAACTCTGGTTTAGCTGTGAAAGTAAGTTTCCGATTGATTAGTGGCAATTCAGGCCATATTGGTTCGAGTCGCGGGTACGCCGGCATGCAACTGGTGAATTAGGTCGTAAATGATAAATCGGTTCGTGTTGTTTCGGCACAGACAGCTCCTGTACCTGTAACCGTGGTTAAAACAAATACAACGAATAGTGCTGGAGCTATACCATAATGAATAAAAAGCAGCTTAGCACCACCCAAGACATGAAAATGTTTAGAAAAACCTTTATTAATGAATATAATATTATGAAAAAACAATGCATTAAAAATATTTTTCAGAGCGCTTTTTTAATTTTGAATTTATCTATAGTGACTTATGCAGCACCGGTTGTCATTGAAGGTGCGGTCCCCAATCAAGCCAGTAAACAAGAAATTTTAAATAAAATGTATCTCACGTATGGTCAGGAAAATATCATTGACAGAATTCAAGTCCGTGCTGTAACAGCTCCGAATGGCTGGAGTAATGCGATCAGTCATGTCATTACCGAGGATTTAAAAAAAGTCAAACAGGGTAAACTGAAGGTACGTGGTACGCAGATGGATTTATCCGGCAAACTCAATAATGCAAACACCATTCAGCCAATGACTGTAAAACTTCAAAGCCTGGTATCTGATCCTTATCGCTTGAATGCACAGTTATCCGTAAACCAAGCTGAGCAGCAAATGATTGATGCTGCATTAAAGCACCGCATTATTGAATTTGAATCTGGAAGTGCCACCTTAACTGCATCCGGTCAACAGATTTTAGATGAAATGGCAATAGCATTGAATAAAGTCGGTGGCAAGAAAGTGAAGGTGATTGGTCACACGGATAGCTCTGGTGATGCAGATAAAAACCTGACTTTGAGCCAACAGCGTGCAGCAGCAGTTAAAAACTATTTAATTGGGAAAAATATTGCAGCTGAAAATTTAACCGCAGAAGGTTTTGGTTCAAACCAACCTGTTGCTGACAATATCACTGCTGAGGGACGTCGGAAAAACCGTCGTATTGAGTTTGAGGTTCAATAGATGTCTTCCATAAGTTTTTTATTTCTCCCTGAGCCTGGTTTTAAGCAGTGTTTTAAAATCAAGCGCAAGAGAAAAATAAAGAGGGGGCAATAATGATGAAAGACCTTAAATCATTGCATTTAATAGGATGTGCAATAAGGAAGCTGCTCATTTCCTTATTTGTTTTTATGATCAAGCATCCTGAATTCTACGCCAGGGTTTTGCCTGTTCAATTTCATAGGCCAATTCAATTAACGTTTTTTCATCCCCAATATTGGCAGAAAGTTGCATGCTAATTGGCAGACCATCCACTTGCGTTTGTCCCATCGGAATCGACATGCCAGGAGCACCCACCACATTCTGAATAGGAGTAAAAGTAACGTAATTTTGAATCCGGTCAAATAATTGGTCAAAGGGAAGCCGAGGCGATAGATAACCAATTTGTGGCGTTGTATGGGCTAATACGGGTGAAAGGAGCACGTCATACTGGTTAAAAATGTCTTGATACTGTTGCTGCATTCTTTTTAAACGGTATAAAAATAATGGCGTTTTGTAAAAATTCTTCTTATAGAGTCCGGCAAGTCCCACGGTTAAGTTATCCAGCTGCTTGGCATTAAATCCGGCACCAAAAGCCTTTTTTCCAAAAGTTTGCAGCATGAAGGACAAAAAGCCCCAATATTCACTAAAATCGTCAACAAAGCTAATGGAGATAGGCAACTGGAATTCTTCAACATGATGTCCCAAATCTGAAAGTAACTTTGCAGTCTGGTTGAGGGTGAATGAAGTTTCCTGATCAATTTGACCGGTGATGGATTGGGTAACCAGGCCAATACGTAGACGGCGCTGGTTAGGGTGTTCAATTAAACCGATTTTAGGCAGTTTTTTATTATGGAATCTTTGTTCCATACCTGCATAAAAATAAGCTGTATCCCGGACACTACGGGTAACCACACCTTCACTGATAATATTAATCGGCAAAGAACGTGCGGCATCACTGTCAAAGGTACGACCGCGACTCGGTTTAAGACCAATCAGACCACAACAGGCAGCAGGGATACGAATTGAACCGCCACCGTCATTCGCATGGGCAATGGGTACGACACCTGAGGCAACCATGGCAGCCGAACCACCCGAAGATGCACCGCAAGAATAGTCAGTATGCCATGGATTGAAAGTCGCACTGCCATCCTGAAACTCGGTGGTGGCATTTAAACCAAATTCTGGCAGGGTCGTTTTGCCTAAAACCACAAAGCCCTGATCTAAAAATTGTTGACTGATCTTGGGATTAATTAATACGGTTTTACCATTTACAGCTTTAGAGCCATGATTGGTTGTCAAGCCCTGATAATCGGTATTGTCTTTAAAAAAGAAGGGAACACCGGCAAAAATTCCCGTTTGCTTGAAATGTGGCTTTGCTAAAGCACGCTCAAAACATTCAAGCTGAATTGCATTGAGATGCGGATTGACACGTTGTGCACGTGCAATAGCCGCTGCGGTGACTTCTTGTACGGAAGCCTGTTTGTTGCGAATCAATTGTGCGATACCGACGGCATCTAGATCTGACATGACATCATTATCAAATGCATGAATACGTTTAGAATTTTGCGATTCCATTTCGTGATAATCCTGTATTTCCCTATATTTTTTGTTTTTCATTTTGTCTTAATAACGATCAGCATAACAAAACCATGCCGATCAAAATCATTTTACAACATAGTCATGACAATACCCGCTGTCAATTTAAACTATTCATCTCTTATAAATTTTTGCAGCGTAACAATAACCTGATCAAGTGAATGCTGAACTGAGTCTGACCATTCAAATGAACAGTTTATTCTTAAATAATGCTGTTTTTGTGCGGTAATATTAAAAAGTTGTCCGGGTGCAATGCCGATTTGCTGCTGGATCAGGCTTTCATAAATAGGCATGCTATCTATATTTTTAGGCAGTTTTAGCCATAAAAAATAGCCGCTTGGGTGATATTCGACTTTACACTCAGGGGGTAAGTTTAACTCTAAATATCTATAAAATAATAATTTATTATGCTGTAAATTTTTTCGTAAATTGCGCAGATGTTTTTCATAATGAAAGTTGGACAAAAATTTCACTAATGCGGTTTGTAGTAAAGAGTTGACCGAGATCGTGCTCATTAATTGCAGGTGCTGAATATGCTGTGAGTATTTTCCGGCATGCACCCAACCCACCCGAAACGTCGCACCCAGGGTTTTCGAAAAAGAAGAGCAGTGTAGAACTAAATTATTCTGATCATAATAGGTCATGGGCAAAGGCTTTTTATGCCCAAAATACATTTCCTCATATACATCATCTTCAATCATATGAACTTGATATTGATGCAATAATTTTGAAATTTGAAACTTTATATCCTCTGAAACGGTAAAACCTACCGGATTATGGCTATTCAACATGAACCAGCAGAGTTTCACCGGATAGGTTTTTAAGATATGTTCAAAAGCGTCCAGATCAAATCCATGTTTGGGATGTTCAGGAATAGTCACCACTTTCAGGCCTAAGCGTTCGGCTGCTTGCCAGGCGCCATAAAAAATATTTTGCTGCAGGATTATATAGTCACCCGGTTTCGCAATCGCCTGTAAAGCCAAATTCAGCGCATCCATAGCACCCGATGTAATGACAATGTCATCAGGATCAGTGGGTATACCTTGCATGCAATAGCGTTGCGCAATCAGTTTGCGTAAGGCAAGATTTCCCGGTGGCAAGTTATCAATGGCATCATAACTTTTTTTATTACGCGCAATTTGTCCCATAATCTGGGTCAGTTTTTTGGAGTAGACCAAATCACTGGAGGGAAATGCTGAACCAAAAGGAACGATGTGTTCGCCTTGAATGGATTTCAGATATTTAAAAATTAATGAATTGATTTCAATATTGGAATTGAGAGAAACAATTAAAGGTGCATTGTAGTCATGCTCGGCATATGTATTTGCAATGTAGTAGCCAGATTTTTCTTTCGCATAAATCAAGCCTCTAGATTCAAGCTCTTGATAAGCATTCATCACGGTTATCAGGCTAAAACCGGAAAGCTGTACTTGTTCACGTAAAGAAGGAAGTTTTTCATGGGCTTTCAGTGTGCCACTTTCTATCAATTGTCTTAATTGATGAGCAAGCTGTTCTGACTTATACATATTGAAAGATGACTGATGAAAAGTGACTGTATATAAATATAGCGATATTTAATTAATATTAAAGTATTTTTATAACAGATTTTTTTGAAAATACTGATCTGTTATAAATTTTATGATTAATGCTGTATCTATGAAGTTTAAAAAAATTTGCGATACTGGCGAACACTTCATGCAAACGTGTGATGAAGGTGCGTAAAAGGTTGAAATGGAGTAACAAATGTTTGAAATATCGCAACTTAATTTGATCAATCAGTTGCTGGCAGGATACGAAATTTCTTCGCAGGTTAAAAGCTTACTCAAGCAAAAATATGTAAATGTTGAAGCCACATTAGTAAGAGCAAAAAAACTCAGGGAGATAGAGAAAGCAGGGCAGATCGTGATTCTGCAAGACCCTCTTACAGAGCAGGTTGAAGATTTAGCCTATTTATTCTCACCCTTTATATTAGCGAATCTGAACCAGAAAGTGATTTATCACACAGTTAAAAATAAACAAAGTTTGAGCATTTTGTCGCGTTATTATCAGGCGAACCATAACAACCTTAGCTTTAACTTTGATGAATTACTGGACAGCCTGGGACTGTCTTTACAATTAAATGATGAAGAAATGACACCAGAAAATTCATTTTATCTAAATTTAATCAATAGTTTATGCAATTCAAAAGTATCGAGAATAATCTGTATTACGCGTTTAAATGTTAATCTGGAACTGATTGACTTCATTGCTCATTTTTTACATGTACAAATACAGGTCATTGCACTGGAACACCAATCTGAATACTTAGATATAAATAAAATCAATATGTTACAACTATTATTTAAGAATAAAAATGATGAATATATCCAGCTTTGTACAAAGTTTTCAAAAATTAATGCCAAGTTGCTGAAAATATTAAATTTATATAGCTTTGACCAAGCGCAATTGCTGATAGATGATATGTTTTATTCAGAACATATTTTTGAAAAGCTTTCTGTTTATGGTGAATATATGCAAACTAAAATTCAATATCATTGAACTAAAAAGCAGCATGTTTTCATTAAATATGCTGCTTGATCATAGATTTATTGATATAGAAATTAGGGAAGGTATGAGTTATCTGCGCCAACCACAAATGCCACACCAATACAGAACAATAAAGCGTAAATTCCAAACCAAATAATGGCTCGCTTGAAAGCCTTATCTGAAATTTCACTGTCAGCGTATTTTTGCTGCTTTTTTGGCTCTTGATTGTTCATCAGACTGTCTCAATTTGTCTATCTGTTAGATTGATTATTGACGATGTAATAGAACATCTATAGATACAAAAAAGTGAAATATTTATATAACAGTTATAGTTGTTCATTTGCAGCTATGGATTGGCGAAGTGTAATGTAGAACGTAGAGCTATAAAAGAATAAAACTTTCTGAGTATGGTATAGCTGTAGCGTATTCATTCAATAAATAAGTTGTAGTCAGGAATACTGGGGATGTTCCGAAGATATTTATGTTATTCACCAATTAAAATGTCTATGTAATAAACCATTTAAAATGTCCAGTTTTTAACTGCAAGAGTCAAGAACAGGATTTAAATTCCTTTGTTCAATGATGGCTTTCTG